>NZ_JBAUIK010000010.1:0-221818 GCF_049682855.1 Pontixanthobacter sp.
TCTGGCGGCAGAAATGGCCAACACGAAGGCAGGCAGAGGCCGCTATCTTCCAGTACATAAACGGGTTCTACAACACCCGAAGACGCCATTCATATCTGGGCGGCATCAGCCCGCTCGCATTCGAAGCAAAGGTGGCATAATGAGATCAGTGACCGGCACAAAACCGGTACAAGTCCAAAAGGACCCAAAGCGAACGAGTGCATTCCACAAAAGTCAGTGGGATTTATCCTGACATATGACGGGTGATCTTGTAGGCTGTGTTGAACCCGGGGGTTCATTTGGACCGAGGTCCATAGGCGCCCAATGCACCAAGTGCCGCGCGCCAGATTCTAGGTTTTTGAGGCGCAATAAGCTTAGTGATGTGTCGGGCATCGGAGGGGCATCAGACGACTTTGATTGTGCGCGTGGACCTGAAAGGGCCTGAAGCGATCCAAACCGGTGAAGATATCTGTGACCAGCAACTTGTGGACGATCTAGGCAGACCGAGAGCGATCTGTGCAGACGTCCAGCCGCGCTTTTAATCAGTAGGTCGCTGGTTCGAACCCAGCAGGGCTCACCACCTATTTCCTTAGCCATTTTCAGATGAGGAATAGCCGTCTGCCCGGTGGCCTCAAAGCAGCGTTGTGCTCACAATCTGTTTACCAAACGCCTTCCAGCGGTGGTTGGGAAGGGGGCGCGCGGCGCCATTTGCGCTTTCTTGTTACCGGTTCGGTTGCTGCCACCTTCGCCGCACAGTGCGATGGTGAACTGGCGGCGGCTGGAAAAGCCTTGGCATGATCACGGCTCAACCGCTGTCCTCACAACAGGAAAAACGATCAAATACTCCGGTATGACGTGTTGGAGGACTGTCATCAGTCCAGTGTGCCCGCCCACATATTGCCGCGCCGCGCGCCTGGTTCAAACGGCGCTGGGTTCCAAAGGAGCTGACGGCCGGCACGGTACGCTGCGGCCCTTACAATCACTGACCAATATATGGTTATGATACGGCATTGGCGTCCGATCATTAATGAAAGTCGCGTGACTTGGGCAGAATTCTGACATCGCGAGGGTGACGATGGCTCGGCCCAGATGTGGGTTGCCGGTGGGCGACTTTGTCTCCAAATGAAGTATCGAGCATCGGGCAATGTGTCTGCGATAGCCGATCGAGATCGCTCGTCCGATCAATGATATTGCTTGCCATTAGGTGGACTACGCCCTCCTTGCTGCGCTGAATTTCTCCTTCAATCAACATCAAGCGCGAAGCCATGACTTGTCGACGCAATCTGTTAAGATGCCGGGCCCATAGCAGCGCATTCACGATACCCGTTTCATCTTCGATGGTAATGAATATTGCATTGCCCTTACCCGGGCGTTGGCGCGTCAGGACGACCCCGGCAGTACGTATGCGAGCGCCATTTTTCGCCGAATCTGCTTCCGCACAACTCAGCACGCCTGCTGCGTGAAAACGCTCACGCAGAAATGCCATTGGATGGCCCTTAAGCGAAAGCCGTGTTGTCTGGTAATCGGCCACGACATGATCGGCAAGCGGCATCCTTGGCAGCGGGGTATCGTTTTCCTCACGCAGCTCGCGCTCCTTTACGGCGGCAAATAGGGGAAGCTCGCCCTTGGGGATGCGCCGCACGTCCCACAATGCCTGCCTGCGGTCCTGCCCGATAGAACGGAATGCGTCTGCATCGGCGAGAAGGCGTAGCGCGCGGCGCGGCAGACCGGCGCGGCGGGCCATGTCTTCGATGCTGGCGAAGCCACCTGTTTGGCGTTCCTGCAGCAGGCTCATCGCCCATTCTTTGCGAAATCCATCAATCTGGCGAAACCCGAGACGCAGTTCCAGTTGAGTATCCTGCCCGCTCTCAAGCGTGCTATCCCACTCACTTGCATTCACATCTGCCGCCCGCACGTTTCGGCCATGCGCACGCAGATCGCTGACCAGCTGTGCCGGAGCATAAAAACCCATCGGCTGCGAATTCAGCAGGGCGCAGGTGAAAATTGCGGGATGGTGGCACTTGATCCAGCTCGATATATAAACAAGCCGAGCAAAGGATAAGGCGTGGCTTTCGGGGAAGCCATAGCTGCCGAAGCCCTGGATTTGCTGATAGCACCGCTGGGCAAAGTCGCGCTGATAACCGCGCGCAACCATCCCTTCGACCATTTTCTTTTCGAATTGTTTTATCGTGCCTGCGTTGCGAAAAGTGGCCATTGCGCAGCGCAGGCGATTGGCATCTTGGGGTGAGAAATCAGCCGCAACGATAGCGAGCTTCATTGCCTGTTCCTGAAACAAAGGCACGCCTTTGGTCCGGCCCAGCACGCCAATCAGTTCGTCGGGATCATGCGGAGGATCAGGTGACGGATATTCGACCGCCTCTTCCCTGCAGCGGCGGCGCAAATAGGGATGCACCATATCGCCCTCTATCGGGCCTGGACGGACAATCGCAACCTGAATTACAAGGTCGTAAAATTCGCGCGGGCGCAGGCGCGGCAGCATGTTGATTTGCGCGCGGCTCTCGACCTGAAAAACACCGATGGAGTCGCCTTTGCACAACATGTCATAGACCTGTTCGTCTTCATGCTGGATGGTGTCGAGCTCATAATCACCAAGCCCGTGCTTGCGCATCAGATCGAAGCTCTTCTGGATACAGGTCAGCATGCCCAGAGCCAGCACATCGACCTTCATCAGCCCAAGTGCATCGATATCGTCCTTGTCCCATTCGATAAATGTACGATTTGCCATCGCCGCATTGTGAATTGGAACGATTTCATCAAGACGGCTTTGACTGAGGACATACCCACCTACATGCTGCGAGAGATGCCGAGGGAATTGCAAAATCCGGTCGACCAGCAGTTTGAGCCGGGCAATCTCAGGGTTGTTCAGATTGAAACCGTTTTCCTCGATCCGTGCATCATTCATCAATCCTGAATGGCTGCCCCACACGGTGCTGACCATGCGATCGGTCACGTCTTCGGACAGACCCAATGTTTTGCCGACTTCGCGCACTGCGCTGCGCGGCCGATAGTGAATGACCGTTGCACAGATCCCGGCGCGCTCTCGGCCATAGCGCCGGTAGACATATTGCATCACCTCTTCGCGCCGTTCATGCTCAAAATCGACATCGATATCCGGTGGCTCGGATCGTTCTTCTGACATGAAGCGCGAAAACAGGAGATTATGCCTGACCGGATCGACCGAAGTAATTTTCAGCAAGTAACAAACGATCGAATTGGCGGCTGAGCCGCGCCCTTGGCACAGAATTGGCGGGTCCTGGTCGCGCGCGAATGTAACCAGGTCATGAACGGTAAGAAAATAACAGGCATAGTTCGCTTTGCGGATCAGGGCGAATTCTTCTTCTATCATTGCCTCAGCTTTGTCGGGGATCCCCTCCGGCCAACGCTCTTCCGCTGCTTGGGAGACGAGGTGTTCGAGCCACTCCTGCGGTTGCCAGCCATCAGGTACAGGTTCGTTCGGATATTCATAACGCAGATCATCAAGAGTGAAATGGATACGCGCCAAGACATCCTGCGTGGCTGCTATCGCTGCGGGATAATCGGCAAACAGGCTGGCCATTTCTGCCGGGCCTTTCAAATGGCGTTCAGCATTTGCGGCGAGCAGCTTTCCAGCATGTGTAACTGTGATACCCTCACGGATACAGGTAAGTACATCGTATAGCTGGCGGTCCTCCGCTTCGGCATATAGCGGCTGGTTGGTAGCAAGCATAGGGATCGAGAGTTCATCGGATAGCGTTGACAGGTATGATAGTTTGCGATGATCGCGCCCCGAACGCGGCATTGTGGCACCCAGCCAAAGACTTGTCGGAGCAGCATCGCGCAAGCTGGCAACAGCAGCCTTATGAACAGCGTCCTGCGGATCGGCCATCGCGATCAATACCATGTCGCCGTAATGATCGAGCAGGTCTTGCAATTGCAGGTGACAGTCACCTTTGGATGCGCGCAGATTGCCGACTGTCAGCAGCCGTGTAAGCCGGCCCCAGCCAGAGCGCGTGGTTGGATAGGCGATTATATCCGGGGTGCCATCGACAAAGCACAGGCGTGCGCCCACAACGAGGCGGAATGTTACCGCTGCACGCTGTTTACCGGATAGCCCTTCGACTGCATCGCGCAAGGCGACATGTGCGCGGACTACACCGGCGACGCTGTTGCGATCGGCGATACCAATACCGTCCATACCCAGATTGAGTGCTTGTGCAATCATATCACTCGGGTGCGATGCACCGTGGAGGAAGGAGTAATTTGTTGCTGCGGCAAGTTCGGCGAAACGGGTCATCAGGCAAACAACCCATGAAGATACCAGTTTGGATCGTTTGTCTCTCTGCCATAGAGGCCATGACGGAAAACCCAGTATCTGCGTCCATCTGCATCCTCAACCCGGTAATAATCTCGGCTCAACTGATTGCGCCCGAGCACGTCGTTTGTATCTTTCCACCATTCTGCACAAATCCGCTCAGGCCCTTCATGGTGCACCACATCGCGTAATTTCCCCCGCCAGCGAAAGCGCCTCGGCGGGCCGTCGGGAATTTCGGCAATCACTGTGATATTCTGTGGCGGGTTGAAAAGTTGCAGCGGGCGCAAGGGCGGTTCACCTACCTTTGAAGATGGCCATTCGAAGGGGTGCGCAGCGTCAATCGCTGGCACAGCCGCCTGCACGTTTTCAGGTATATGGGTGTTTTCCGGGCGAAAACGCAGCAACCGATTCCGGCCCAGTCGAATGGCCAGAACATCAAGAGTTTCGTCAATCGGATTAGAGCGGGCTGCTGTCTGTTCGATATCCTGCTGCTGGGCGCTCAACAGCTCGCTTTGCACAATAGCAAGCTCTACACTGTCAAAGCCAAATCCAGGATCAAGTGGATCGGAGAGGCTGTCGAGCCGTTCATCGAACAAGCCGGCAACCTTGGACGCATCGCGAGTCGGTAAGCTGGTTTCAACGCACAGCCTCTGGACCCGTCCGTCTACCCGGTGAAAATACGCCTCGAACGCGCGTCCGCCGAGATCCTGTTCCGCCAAACTTGCATTCGCTTCATCCAGCAATTCGCGCAGCATTTTGAGCGCATAAGGCTTGCTGGTGATGGGTTCTGCGAAACGGCGGCGGAAAATGCTTTGCACCGGCGGCGCGCGCAGACCGATGGGTTTGGCCGCCGCACTGATCAGACGTTCGAGACGATAGACGCTCGCCGAGCCAAAGCGCGCTGCAATGACATTGCGCGGCCGGTCCATCACATCGCCAATTGTCTTGAGGCCCGCCCGGCGAAGCCCGAGATCGGCTTCTGCATCAAGCTTCAAAGCCGCCACCGGAAGCGCGCGGATTGCTTTGCCCTCATCGCTTTCTGGACCGCGATGAAAGCGGGCGAGGGCATGGGCTGCTTCCGCAGAGGAACCGCGCGCGAGGCAGGCCTCAATCCGTCTGGAACGGAGCCATTCCTGGATAATATGTGCCAGTTGCCCCTCAGTACCGGCGAGATGTATGCTGCCTGTGATATCGAGCACAATCCCATCAGGGGGCTCTACCGCGACCATCGGGGTGTATCGCATACAGCCATCCGCAATGTGGTCGAGTAATTCGGCATCGGCAAAAGCATCATGATCATGCACCACCAGATCGGGCACCAACGCTCGCGCGTCGGCAAGTTTTGTCCCGATTGCCAGACCACAATGCAGTGCCTCGCGATTAACAGCGGTCAGCCGCATTGCACCATTCTGTTTTTCGGCAAAAACGAGCGGGTGTTCGGGTGATGCGTGCAAACGGTTTGCGCGCTGTATTCTATCCGACGCCAAAAACGGGAACCACATCGCCAGGAAGCGGCGCTGGCTGATGCCCGGCATCGCACTCTGTTTGGGAGGGAGTGCGGAAAGTCCGCCCGTCACGATCCCACTCCACCAGCCAGCTTTTGCCCGATGGTCCAGCGCGCTGACGCAGCAAGGTCAGCTCCAGCATTGGATAGCCAGGCGCATTGGCCGCAAGGGGGTTTGATCGCGCCGATCGCACAGCCCAGCGCGTACAGGCGGTGCTCGGCTGCTCCGCAGCGCCAAGCCGCAGCATCACTGCTGTAACCCCGCTCCGTTTTGCGGAAAGCGTCAGACGCCGAGAAGCGGTCAAATCGAGTATGGCAGGCGAACCCCAGCATTCGATTACAACGATCCCGAAACCATCGCAGCGCAAGGCATCGGTGGCAGAGCGCAGCAGCGCCGTTTCATCAGGTGCCACCGCCATAAGCAGGGCCGATGGATCACCGCCCAGTTCGGCAAAGCCTGCCAGATTGAACCGCCCACCATTGCGGATCGCGCTGAGCGTACGCAGCCATAAAATGGTCTTGCCAGGTTCCAGACCGCATTGCGCGAGCATGACTGCAAAGCCAGCTGCAGAGCCATTATCATCAGCACTGCCCGAAAAGATTTCATGCAATTGTCCACGCTGAAAACCTCCACTGAGATAGGCATCAAGAGATAAATGGCCTGAAACGAAAAACTGTCTGCCGCCCGCTTTCTCCAGCAACCGGCCATCGGAACGCTGACCACCCGGCCATTCTTCCGCCACCCCATGACGCACAGGAAGAATGTAAGGCGAATCGCGCATATGTTCCTATTTTGTTCTATTTCAGCTTATTGTCAACTTGCAAAGGCCGGTGCAGCGTATGAAAGTGGAGGCCGAGCAGAGCGCGGCGCGGATCGTTTCATGGCAATGCATTTTTGCCGTATGCTGCACGGTAATGCGCGGTTAGGAAATCGCTTTGTAATAGTGCTCTTGCAACGTCTGCTGGCCAGTTTCCGGCGTTGCTGTGCTGTCATATTCACCGGTTGCGGGGTTCATTACCAACATCGATTCTGTCGCGTAATATCGGCCGATACGAGCATATTCGGCCTTGGCCGCAGCGCGTTTTGATAGCTTGCCGGCAATATTGAGCGCGGCGATAAGCGCGTCCATTGCGCCGACCGGTATAGTCCGGAAATGCGGTTTTCGGCCAGTGAGATCGAACAGCATATGTGCCTGCTCAAGCGGAGTGATGGCAGGGCCAGGGCCGCCAATCGGCAGAATGGCACCGCGCCGCGCGGGGTCATGCAGACAATCGGCGATATAGCGGGCGAGATCGCTATCGCTAATTGGCTTGCAGGATGTGAGCTTCCCATTGCCAAACACCAGAAAGGGTTTGCCGCGGCGAACCCGGTCAATCTGGCCCGAAAGTGACTTGAAAAAAGCTGTCGGCCTGACAATCGAATAGGCTATGCCAGAGCGGATCAACGCGCTCTCAAAAGCAAGCTTCGCATGCTGGAATTCCAGCATTGGCTTTTGCACGCAGATTGCGGACAGCAAGATGAACTGTTTGATGTCCAGCGCCTTTGCTGCGCTGAGTATTTTCAGGTTAGCGGCATAATCCACCAGCCATGCGTCGTCTGGCTCTCCGCTCCTTGAAGCGATGCAGGAAATGACGGCATCAAAGCTGTGGTTTTGAAACAGGGCTTCCAGATCGCAGTGTGTGCCGGTTATCTCAGCATAATGGTACCGGGCCTTGGCCAAGGGCGGCGGCGCTGTGGTAAACGGTTTGCGCATAACGCAGGTTACGTTATGTCCAGCTTCGATCAGTGCGGCAGCGGTCGCCCGACCGATCGTGCCGCTTGCGCCGAATAAGGCAACTTCTTTGGATGCACCCGCAGACATGGTCTGTGCCTACCATGCTGCCCGGAAGGGTCAAATGGCTGTGCCGGTTGGCAGTTTGCGCCGGGTTGTAATTGACCGGCGGGGCAGCACTGGTAAGTACGGGTTTATGGCTACCTTTCCATTTAGCGCCATCGTTGGCCAGCAGGAAATGAAATTGGCGCTGCTTGCGTCCGCTGTTGATGCACGCATTGGCGGGGTCATGATCTTTGGCGATCGCGGGACCGGCAAATCCACTGCTGCGCGCGCGCTGGCATCCACTCTTCCGCCGATCAGGACTGTCGAAGGATGCCGGTATAATTGCGAGCCCGAAACCAGCGGCACGTGCCCCGATCCCTGTACCAGCAAGCGCATACGCAAGATCGCCGTGCCTTTTGTCGATCTGCCGCTGGGTTCGACGGAAGACCGGGTGCTGGGCACGCTCGATCTGGAGAAAGCTCTGGCACGCGGCGAGAAGCGATTTGAACCAGGCCTTCTTGCCAAGGCGCATCGCGGTTTTCTGTATATTGACGAGATCAACCTGTTGGAAGATCACGTTGTTGATCTGCTGCTCGATGTGGCCGCATCGGGCGAAAACCTGGTTGAACGCGACGGGCTGAGCGTCAGACATCCGGCACGTTTCGTGTTAATCGGCAGCGGCAACCCTGAAGAGGGCGAATTGCGCCCGCAATTGCTCGACCGGTTCGGCCTGTCGGTGGATGTGCGCACACCGGATGATATTGACGAGCGGGTGGAAATTATGCGCCGCTGCGATGCGTTGGAGCGTAATCCTGATGCGTTCGCTGCCAAATGGAAAAGCGCCGATGCCAAGGTCCTGCGTCAGATTGAGCGGGCGAAAACCGGGCTGCCAAAAATAAAAACGCCCGCCAAGATACTGCGTGACACCGCAGCCCTGTGCAAAGCCGTGGGTGCAGACGGATTGCGCGGGGAACTGACTTTGATGCGCAGTGCAAGGGCGTTGGCTGCGCTGGAAAGCGCGCCGACTGTCACCCGAGAGCATTTGAAGACGATGGCGCCGCTGACTTTGCGGCATCGCTTGCGCCGCGATGTTCTGGATGAAACCGGCTCTACTGTTCGCATTGAACTGGCGCTGGCAGAGCTGTTCGGTTGATCGCGGAATATATCGCATCAAAGGCAGATGACCGGGCCATCGCGGATACCATTATGGCAGCGCGGCTGTTTATCAGCGATCCGCTGCGCTTTGGCGGCATCGTGCTGCGCGGATATGGGGTGGTGCGTGATCAGATTTTGGCGCGGATGGTGGCTGTCATTGCTGCCGACCGGCCAGTGCAGAAAATACCCATCAATGCCGATCATGAACAATTATTCGGCGGGCTGGACTTAACCCAAACGCTGGCCAGCGGCACCGCCATAAGACGGGCCGGATTGATCAAGCAAGCGGCAGGCGGCGTCGTTATTGTCCCGATGGCGGAACGGATAGAACCGGGGTTGGCCGCCGGTCTGGCGCAGGCAATGGATAACGCCGATGTGGCCATAATTTTGCTGGATGACGGGCTTGCAGATGATGACGCGCCGCCCGAGATTCTGCTCGAACGATCAGCCTTCCATTGCAATCTGGCGCAGGCGCGCTCGCTCGATTTCGATATCCCGACGCACGGCTATGCTGAAAAGCCTGTCCCCGCCTTGAGCCATGCCCAGCGCGCCGCGATTGCCGCCGCTGCTTATGCGACAGGTATTCATTCTGCCCGGCCAATCATATTTGCAGAACGCTGCGCATGCACGCTGGCGGCGCTGCAGCGGGCGGAGGCTGCTGATGACGATGACTTGCAAGCCGCAATGCGGTTGGTTCTGTCACCACGCGCCCGGTACGTGCCCGAAAGCGGTGAACAGACAGGTGAGCCCGCGCCAGACCCTCACGCCAATGAGCCGTCACAGCAGGCGGAAAATGATCGGGCCAATGATAAGGATAATACAGATGGGGAACGCGGCGAGGGCGACGTCCCGCTTGATGAACTGCTGATTGCAGCCGCGCAGGCTGCCATTCCGCCGCATATTCTTGATCAGATAAAGCGTAATGCCGTGCGCTCTTCAGGCGGCCCGTCAGGCAAGTCAGGCCAGCAGGAAAAGTCTGCCCGACGGGGGCGTCCGCGCGGTTCGGAGCCGGGTCTGCCGCGCGGCGGGCGCAAGCTCGCTCTGATTGATACGCTGCGTGCTGCAGCCCCGTGGCAGACGCTGCGGCGCCGCGAAATTTCCGGCATATCAGCGGTGCCGCAAGACCCCGGACACTCGCTGCATATTCGCAAATCGGATATCCGCATCCGCCGCTTTATCCAGAACCGCGAAAGCCTGACGATTTTTGCGGTCGATGCATCGGGATCATCGGCGTTGGCGCGGCTGGCCGAGGCGAAAGGCGCGATTGAGCTGATGCTCGCAGAAGCGCATGTGAAGCGGTCGCAAGTGGCGCTGATTGCCTTTCGTCATCACGGCGCGGACATTCTGCTTCCTGCGACCCGCTCGCTCACCCGTGCCCGCCGCGCTTTAACTGCGCTGCCTGGGGGCGGGGGCACTCCGCTTGCTGCCGGTTTGATCGAAGCACGGCTGATGGCGGATAGCGCCCACAAACGCGGGCAAACGCCCACCATTGCTGTCCTGACCGACGGCAAAGCCAATGTGACTTTGGCTGGCATGGCAAATCGGGTCACTGCGATGAACGAAGCGGAACACGCTGCCAAGGGCATCGCGGCTGCGCGCCATAATGCGATCGTGATCGACATCGCGCCGCGCCCGCGTGAAGAGGCGCAAAGCCTGGCCGCGGCGCTGCATGGCCGCTATGTCCCGTTGCCGCGTGCCAGCAGCGCCGCGATGGTCGCCGCGATTGAAAGCATTGGCGCTGATACGGTGGCTTTATGAGCCGCCGCTATCCCGATTGGAATGTCGAAGGGGCCCATTGGCCCAATCGCGAAGCCAGCCGTTTTGTGACAGCGGATGGTTATGATTGGCATGTGCAGGAAATGTCAGGCGAAAATGCGGATAAGCCGGTTTGCGTGATGATCCACGGGACGGGCGCGGCAACGCATAGTTGGCGTGATCTGATGCCGGCACTGGCCGGGCAATACCGTGTCATCGCGATGGATCTGCCAGGTCATGGTTTCACTCGCCCCAATCATGCGCGCCGCGTGACATTGCCAGCGATGAGCAGGTCGATTGGTATCTTGCTGGACGATCTAGGCGCTGTGCCTGATCTGTTGGTTGGCCATTCTGCTGGCGCGGCTATTGCATTGCAGCTGGCATTGGAAAGGCAGTGGAGCCGGCCCTGTGTGGGGCTAAATCCGGCGCTGTTGCCATTCCCCGGTATTGCCGCAAAAATCTTCCCGACTCTGGCCAAGATATTGTTTACCAACCCGTTTGTGTCGCAGATATTTGCCCGCCGCGCGCGCTATCCGGGCGAAGCGGAGCGTTTCCTTAAAAAGGCGACAGGCTCCAGGATTGATGGCGTGGGGCGTGAGGCCTATCGGTTGCTGCTGACCCGGTCCGGCCATTGTGACGGGGCGATCCGGATGATGGCCAGCTGGCAATTGGACGAGCTGGAAGCGCGACTGGGCGAAATTTCATCGCCGGTTATGCTTGTGCATGGGCGCAAAGATAGCGCGATCCCTCGTTCTGCGGTGCAGAAGGCTGGCGCGTTGATAGCCAATTGTCGTTATGAAGAGATTGCAGACGCTGGCCATCTCGCGCATGAAGAGCAACCAGAACAGATTGCCGCATTGATCACCGGGTTTGTCAAATCGATAAGAGAATAAAGGGCAGGGCATATGGAACCGACTGCATGGGATAATCTGGGCTGGGTCGAGATCATTTTTTCAGGCGCAGTGGCGCTGGGATTTGGCATTTATCAATTATGGTCGGTCAACCGCGAAATTGCCAAGGACAAAGAGCTTGCCGCAGCCAGAAAAGCCGCTGAAGCGGCCAGCGATCAGTCAGATTGATAAAGCCGGTTCGGTAATACTACTCCCTGGGCATCTTGTAAGGCAGCATGAACTGGACGACCGGATTGATCAGCCGGTCTAGCGAGATGCTTTCCTGCACTGCCGTAACGTGCCGGCCAAACATGCCCATCGACAATGCAGATCGGGCATAAAACGGCGAATCCTCCCATGTTCTGATGATCGCAGCATGCCCGCGATCCGCGCGCGTCTGGCGCTTCATGCCCCATAATGTCGGCGGTAACGGAGCGACGAGCGGCAATTCTTCCTCATGCGGCACACCGTGCTTGTCGAACCGTAATGCACTGGCGAAATGGGTGCCATCTCGCCGGTTGCCTTCATAGATCACGCCGACATCTTCGCCAGCATGGGCACGGCACCAATGCCAGTCCTTGAACCCGTCCTCGATCGGCTCGCTACCATGATTGCCGTCGAGATAGGCGCTCCCGCTCCAGCGAATATCGGGCCTATCCATTTTTACCTCGATGCGCGCACGCGGCGCAATGGTGTGCCAGCAATGCTTGCCCTTGCTATCCAGTTTGAAAGATTGCGCATTGAGCACTTCAGGCGTCAGCACAATCTGCCCTTTGACCCGCCGCCGCCACGGAATGCCAAGGCGTATGTCGCGCTCCTCAATATCGATGATCAGCCGGTCACCATTGCCATCGGATTGCCAGCGCATCGCGCTCGGTCCGATGTGCAGTTCATCGCGCATCTGTGACGTGTCCGCCGCGCTGCGCTCGGTCATGACCCAGCGAGCGCCGCGTTTGCCGTATAAAGCAATATTCAGGCAGCTGTGATCAAGCGGCATATCGCGCCCGGATTTCTTGTAATAAGGCGAGAATACACTGCCGACAAAGCCGATAATTGTCAGCCCGAATGCCCCGTCATTGCTGAGCGCGTCGACATACCACCAGCGATATCCTTGCGGCGGAACAGCGGCGTCGAAATACGGTCTGACAGCACGGCTTCGCTGGCCAGTTTCCCCGACAAGGCGGCCATCGGCACGCCCGCGCCAGGATGGGTCGCACCGCCCGCGCAATAAAGCCCAGGGATCCTCGTTCGGCAGCCGGGCCGGAGGAAGGAGGCCGCCCAGCCGTGCGACGCCCGCCCATAAAGCGCCCCGCCGGTCGCCGGGAAGCGTTTCGAGAAATCGCTCGGCGTTACGAGATGGTGTTTCAGCGGTGTGTCCAGCTCCAGCCCGCATGCGCTCAGTCGGCTCAGCATGTTTGACGTGCATTGGTCTTTCTCCTCGGCGGAATATGTATGGCGGTCGCCATTGGCAGGCGCGTTGACGATAATTTGAAAGCGCCTCTGTGTGCGCGGCGCAGCGGCTGGATCATGGTGATCCAATGAACAGACATAGGCGGTGGGGTCTTGGGGGATGCGGCCCGCTTTGATTTGTCCAAACTCGGCCGGGTAATCGCGCGAAAAGAACACATTGTGATGGTCCATCGCAAAACCCTTGGTGCAGCTTTTGGCGAGCCATACCATTGCTGACAGGGAGCGATTTTTCGGAGCCATAGGGCGGGCCGCCTTGCGTGCCGCTGCGCCAAATAATCCGGCACCCAATGCGGATGGGTCGGCATTGCAAATAACCGAGCGCGTTGCGATTGTCTCGCCGCTCTGTAAGCGTACCGCGCGCACACCTCTGCGGTCTGTGTGAATGTCCGTCGCGGTTGCGCCATAGCGGAATTGCGCTCCGCTTTGCCGTGCGACTTTCTCCAATGCGCTGGCAAGCGCGCTCATCCCGCCCTTGATCGCCCACACGCCCTGCGCCTCGACATGAGCGATCAGCATCAGTGTGGCGGGCGTATGAAACGGAGAGGAACCGCAATAGGTGGTATAGCGGCCGAATAATTGCCTCAGACGCGGATCGTCAAAATGCTCGCCCAAGACTTTCCACAAACTCTCATAGGGACGGATAGCAAGCAGAGCATTGAGCCGGTGCAGCCCGATCCGCCACATCAGGCCGGGGGGGTATGTTTTGCTGCCCTGCAGGAACGGTTTATCGAGAATGTCGAAAATCCGGCGGGCTTCGGCAGAGAAGCTGCGGAACCCGGCGGCGGCTTTGGCGCCTGCAAACTGCCCGATTGCATCGACAGTTCGTGCGTGATCGGCAAACACATCAAGATGCCCGTTATCATCCCACGCATGGCGCGCCAGAGTGTCTGCTTTGGTGAGTGTGAGGAGATCGTCAGTATTGGTGCCCGCACTGTCAAAAATCGCATCAATGACAGGCCGCATGGTAAAGACTGTCGGGCCTGCATCAATCGGCGATCCATCGACATCCAACTGGCGCACTTTCCCGCCGCCGGTCATTTCTTTTTCCAGCACGATCACCGGCACACCGCGAGCGGCTAGCAAAACCGCGCTGGTCAGCCCGCCAATACCCGCCCCAATGATGATCGTCGGTGTCTCTGTCATGCGCTGTGCGGCGGTTAAATCCCTCTCTACCATCTTTAAGTTTGACCGAATTGCGCGGAAAGTCCATCTAAATAGACATTTGATTATGTCCAAAATATCAGACTCATCCTTCACAACACTGTCATGGCGGACCCGTTTGGTGCTCCGCCGCAACCGGATTTTGGGAAGTTTGAAATTCCAAAACTGGGCCGCGAAAGTGCCGGTTTTCCGCATGGTTGCACGGCGTAAAGCAGCAGGTCAGTTCGATCTGATCGCAGGGTTTGTCTACTCCCAGATTACTTATGTGTTCGTCCAATCGGATCTGATTGGTTTTCTCGCCTCTCGCCCGCGTAACTTTTCAGAGATTGTTGATTTTCTTGGCCTTTCACCGGCTGCAACCGAGCGCATTGTGAAAGCTGGCGCGGCTTTGAAGCTGTCCGAGTCGCCTCAGGATGACGTGTGGACTTTGGGGGAGGTTGGGGCGGCTATGGCTGTCAATGACGGGGTGATGGCGATGATCCGTCATCACGCATTGCTCTATCGTGACCTGGTTGATCCGCTTGCATTGATGTCGCAGCAAGGCGGCGTGAATAGTGAACTGTCTGCGTTTTGGACCTATGCCTCGGATACACCAGACAGTGCAGAGGCGGCTGCACCCTATTCGGATCTTATGCGCGCAACCCAGCCGATGGTGTGGCAGCAGATACTCGGTCGATATCCGTTTTCCCGTCACCAGAAAATACTCGATATCGGGGGCGGTTCCGGCGCGTTTGCCGAAGCCGTCGGTACGTCTGCCCCCAATGTGCAACTGGGCGTGTTCGATCTGCCCGGTGTAGCGCCGCTGGCGCGCGACCGGTTTGCGGGTTCCCCTCTGCAGCCGCGGGTGCAGATACATAGCGGCAGTTTCCGCGAAGATGCTCTTCCGCGCGGGTACGATCTCATCACCTTGATCCGCGTGTTGCATGACCATGATGATGCTGCGGTGCAGGCCTTGCTTGCCAAGGTGTTCGAGTCGTTACCAACAACGGGCAGATTGCTGATTGTCGAACCGATGGCCGAGACGCGCGGTGCCGAAGGTATGGGCGATGCCTATTTTGGACTCTATTTGTGGGCAATGGGATCGGGCCGGCCAAGATCGTTCAAGGAGAACGCCAAAATGGCCAAAGAGGCCGGTTTTTCGTCTGTAAGAGAAATTTCGACCCCGCTTCCTCTGATCGCAAAAGCCCTCATTGCGATCAAGTGACTGGAAAAGTGTCCAGTTTAGTTGACAATCAAATCTGTTTGCGTAATTTAACACTCGCAAGGGTCTTCACTTCGCGAGACTCGGAAGGGATATTTTGCAGACACCGGCCATCATACTTGACGCACCGGGGCGGTTGGCGATGCGGGAAACCGCGCTCAACGCTATGGAAGCGGCGGATGTGCGGGTTGATATCCATTGGAGCGGCATCAGTACCGGGACCGAGAAATTGCTTTGGACCGGCAAAATGCCCAGTTTCCCCGGGATGGGCTATCCTCTGGTTCCCGGCTACGAGTCGGTCGGGCGGATTGTCGCTGCCGGGCCTCAAGCCAGCAGCCGGATTGGCGAATGGGTATTTGTACCTGGCGCCAATTGTTACCGTGATGCGCGCGGTCTGTTTGGCGGCTCTGCCAAAACCGTCATTCTTCCATCGGTACGGACATTGCCGGTTTCAGAAAGTCTGGGGCAAGACGGTATCCTGTATGCGCTTGCCGCAACGGCGCTCCACGCGATTGCGCATGGCGACTCGCCAGAACTGATTGTCGGCCACGGTGTGCTGGGGCGTTTGATGGCCCGCCTGACGGTTGCAGCAGGCGCCAAACCGCCGGTCGTATGGGATACGAATGCCAGCCGCCGGGTCGGGGCGCAGGGTTATTCGGTCATTCATCCCGATGATGATGATCGCCGCGATTACGCCAATATTTATGATGTCAGCGGTGATGCCGGTTCAATCGAGAGCTTGATTGCCCGCCTGGCCAAGGGCGGCGAACTGGTTCTGGCAGGTTTCTATAACCAGCCGATCAGCTTTGCATTCGCGCCAGCATTCCAGCGCGAGGCGCGTTTGCGGATCGCCGCAGAATGGCAGCCTGATGATCTTGCCTCAATCAATGCGCTGATTGAAACCGGCGCGCTCGATCTGTCGGGCCTGATTACGAATGTGGCGCCAGCCAATGATGCGGCCACCGCATATCCCACCGCCTTTGAAGATGCCGATTGCCTAAAAATGGTACTCGATTGGAGAGACGTCGCATGAGTGTACTGGATATCGAAACGCTTCGCCAGGAAGCAGCTCAGGAGCCCGCCCCTGTCCATACAGGTGAGGTGAAGTCCGAAACGCAAGTGATCGCGATTTACGGCAAAGGCGGTTCGGGCAAAAGTTTCGCTCTGTCCAATCTCAGCTATATGATGGCCCAGCAGGGCAAGCGTGTATTGCTGATCGGCTGCGATCCGAAATCGGACACCACCAGCCTGCTGTTTGGCGGCAAAAGCTGCCCAACCATTATCGAAACATCTTCAGCCAAGAAGCTGGCTGGCGAGGAAGTGACTATCGAAGACGTCTGCTTCCAGCGCGACGGTGTGTTTGCGATGGAACTTGGCGGCCCCGAAGTCGGGCGCGGTTGCGGTGGCCGGGGAATTATTCACGGTTTCGAATTGCTCGAAAAGCTGGGTTTCCACGAATGGGGCTTTGATTACGTCCTGCTTGATTTCCTCGGCGACGTTGTGTGCGGCGGCTTCGGCCTGCCAATCGCGCGCGATATGTGCCAGAAAGTGATCGTCGTCGGTTCGAACGACATGCAATCGCTCTATGTCGCAAACAATGTTTGCAAAGCGGTTGAATATTTTCGCAAAATGGGCGGCAATGTCGGTGTCGCCGGTATGATCATCAACAAGGATGACGGCACAGGTGAGGCCAAGGCGTTCGCCGATGCTGTCGATATTCCTGTTCTGACAGCCATTCCTGCCAATGAAGATATTCGCCGGAAATCTGCCAATTACCAGATCATTGGCACGCCCGGCGGCGAATGGGCCAGCCTGTTTGAGGAGCTGGCGATCAATGTCGCAGAAGCGCCTCCACAGCAGCCCAGGCCGCTGGAGCAAGACGGTTTGCTTGGTTTGTTCACGCCCGAAGAAACTGGCGGCAATGTTCAGCTCGTGCCGGCTACGCAGGCCGATATGCGCGGCGGAACCTACGAAGAAAAACCCTCCCTCGAAGTCGTGTATGACGAGGTTTGATGGATGACTGACGCTTTCGCCCCTGCTGCCAGAACGCCCAAACGCTCCCCGGACCGGATCGATCTCGCTCCGGCCGAAGGCGTCGGCGCTGCGCCGGTTACAGAAGGCTCAGGCTGTCACGGCGGCGCAGGCACCATGCGTGAAGCCGCGAAGAAGGCTGGCAAAAGCGACATTCTCGACCAGTATGAGAAAGATTATCCCGTCGGCCCGCATGACCAGCCGCAAAGCATGTGTCCAGCGTTCGGGTCTCTCCGCGTGGGCCTTCGTATGCGCCGCACTGCAACCATCCTGTCAGGCTCTGCTTGCTGCGTGTACGGTCTCACGTTTACCTCGCATTTCTATGGCGCCCGCCGCAGCGTTGGATATGTCCCATTCAGTTCCGAAACGCTGGTGACCGGCAAGCTGTTTGAAGACATCAAGGACGCTGTCGAGCAGATGGCGGACCCTGAAAAATACGATACGATTGTGGTCACCAATCTGTGCGTTCCCACCGCCAGCGGCGTTCCGCTGCGCCTGCTGCCCGATGCCATCAATGGCGTGCGAATTGTCGGTATTGATGTGCCTGGTTTCGGTATTCCGACACATGCCGAAGCGAAAGATGTGCTTGCTGGCGCGATGCTGAAATATGCCCGCGAAGAAGCCGAGCAAGGCCCGGTTGCCTCTCCTGAACGACGCAATGACAAGCCTTCGGTCACGCTGCTGGGTGAGATGTTCCCCGCTGATCCGGTCGGTATTGGTCAAATGCTGGCGCCGCTGGGTCTGGCGGCTGGCCCGGTTGTTCCGACACGCGAATGGCGCGAGCTTTACACCGCGCTTGATGGGGCGGTGATTGCGGCCATCCATCCTTTTTATACTGCCAGCATCCGTGAGTTTGAAGCGGCTGGCCGTACCGTGGTTGGCTCTGCGCCGGTCGGGCGCGATGGAACGGCTGCGTGGCTAAGAGCGATTGGCGAAGCTACCGGCGCAAGCGCAGAGCATATTGCCGCTGCGCAAAATGCCATGCTCCCTGCCATTGATGGCGCTTTGCTGGCCAAACCGATTAAGGGACGGATCACCGTTTCGGGCTATGAAGGGTCGGAATTGCTGGTTGCTCGCCTGCTGATCGAAAGCGGCGCTGATGTTCCCTATGTTGGCACCGCCTGCCCGCGAACCAAATGGTCCGATCCAGACCGCGACTGGCTGGAAGCCAAGGGCGTGCGCGTCAATTACCGCGCCAGCTTGGAAGAGGATATTGCGGCGGTGGACGAGTTCGGACCCGATCTGTCAATCGGCACCACACCGGTAGTCCAGCATGCCAAAGCCAAAGCCATTCCGGCGCTGTATTTCACCAATCTTATCTCGGCGCGTCCCTTGATGGGCCCGGCCGGTGCTGGAAGCCTTGCACAAGTCGTCAATGCGGCAATGGCCAATAAAGCCCGTTTTGACCGGATGAGCGAATTTTTTGAAGGTGTCGGCGAGGGGTATACGAGCGGTATCTGGAACGAGACACCGGTCGACCGGCCAAAGTTCAAGAAGAAATACGCCGCGCAAAATGCGATGGCTGCCAAAGCGGCAGAGGCGGTGGGCTCATGACTTTGATCCTCGATCATGACCGGGCCGGCGGTTATTGGGGCGCTGTCTACGCCTTTACTGCGATTAAGGGCTTGCAAGTCATTATTGATGGGCCGGTTGGGTGTGAAAATCTGCCGGTTACATCGGTGCTGCACTATACTGACGGTTTGCCGCCCCATGAATTGCCGATTGTTGTGACTGGCCTTGGCGAGGAGGAGCTGGGCAAAACGGGCACGGAAGGCGCAATGCGCCGTGCCTGGAATGCGCTCGATCCGGATATGCCTGCGGTTGTTGTGACCGGTTCGATAGCCGAGATGATCGGCGGCGGAGTGACCCCGGAAGGCACGAATATCAAGCGTTTCCTGCCTCGGACTATCGATGAAGACCAGTGGGAATCGGAAGACCGCGCATTGACCTGGCTATGGACCGAATTCGGCCCTAAAAAAATGCCGGGGCCGAAGGTTTTGGCAGACGGTGAAAAGCCTAAAGTCAATATTATCGGACCGTCCTACGGGATGTTCAACATGCCGTCTGATGTGGCGGAAATTCGCCGGTTGATCGAGGGTATTGGCGCTGAGGTGAATATGGAGTTCCCGTTGGGGAGCCATCTTGCCGATATCCGCCAGCTGGCCAATGCATCGGTCAATGTGTGCATGTACCGCGAATTTGGCCGTAATCTGTGCGAGAAACTGGAACGGCCATATCTGCAGGCGCCCGTCGGGCTCGATTCCACCACCAAATTTCTGCGCCAATTGGGGGCATTGACTGGCCTTGATCCAGAGCCGTTCATTACCAAAGAAAAGCACACCACCATTAAGCCGCTTTGGGATTTGTGGCGGTCAGTTACGCAGGATTTCTTCGGCACTGCCAATTTCGGCATTGTCGCTAACGAGACCTATGCCCGCGGCATACGCAATTTTCTTGAAAATGACATGGGTTTGCCCTGTTCATTCTCATTCAACCGCAGCGCCGGTGTGAAGCCGGATAATCAGGCGGTCCGTGAGGCGATTTTCGATAACCCGCCGATGGTGATGTTCGGCAGCTATAATGAACGGCTGTACATGGCGGAGGCAGGAAGCCGGGGAATATATATTCCGGCATCATTCCCCGGCGCAGCCATCCGCCGCCATACCGGTACGCCTTACATGGGATACTCCGGAGCGACCTATCTGGTGCAGGAAGTATGCAATGCGCTGTTTGATGCGCTGTTCCATATCCTGCCGCTATCCACCCAGATGGACGCTGGCGATACGGCGACGCCGACCAAAATCGATGCGCCGATCGAATGGGACATAGCCGCAAAAGACAAGTTGGACGCAATCGTCGAGGCTCAGCCGGTTCTGGTACGAATATCCGCGGCCAAAAACTTGCGCGATGCGGCAGAGCGCGATGCGCGCTTTGCGGGCGAAAGCCGTGTCACTGCCGACCGTTTGGCAGCGACCCTGTTAAAAGGGGCGAACGCATGATCGCCCCAAGAAACGTGTCTGGCACCTGCCGGGCATCTGCATCCTGCGCGGCATACTCCGCCGCATGGGCAATACTCGTGGGAGACGCCCCAGGCGGCTTGCATGGGGCTAACTTGGAGATGGAAGTATGAGTGAAGATAACGACCGCTTCGGTCCCGGGGCATATCTGACCCCAGAAGAGGCCAAGGAGTTCCATAAGATTTTTATGATGAGCTTCATTGGCTTCACAATTGTCGCGATCATCGCGCACGTATTGGTGTGGATGTGGCGCCCCTGGTTCCCGGGTGTGAACGGCTACGCCGCTTTGGATGATGGTATCCGCATGGCACAGGCCACGCTGATGCCGCTATTGGGATAGGAGAGAGACTATGTGGAGAATTTGGTTAATATTTGATCCGCGCCGGACGCTGGTCGCACTGGCGATCTTCCTGTTCGTACTTGCGCTGCTGATTCACTTCATTTTGTTGAGCACTGATCGCTTCAACTGGATTGAAGGCCCTGGCGCAGCTGAGGTTGCAGCAGTCGCGATTGAACAGACAGAACGCCTAACTTGATCCTGGCCCCATAGGAAGGTGCGGTGTTTCGTCGCCGCACCTCCCACCAGGCCGATCACTACTTTTACGAGCGCACCCTATTCCGGGTGACGAGAATGAGCGCGCAGGGGGAATACCATGTCGCTATTGAGTTTCGAGAGAAAATACCGGGTCAGAGGTGGCACTTTGATTGGCGGCGACCTGTTCGATTTTTGGATCGGGCCGTTTTACGTCGGGTTCTTTGGAGTGGTCACCGCAATTTCGGCGATACTCGGGACAGCACTGATATTCTATGCGGCTTCGCAAGGGACCACATGGAACCCCTGGCTAATCTCCATCAATCCGCCGGATATTTCCTATGGTCTTGGCTTTGCCCCGCTGAATGAAGGCGGGTTTTGGCAGATCATCACGATCTGCGCGACCATCGCCTTTATCTCTTGGGCACTGCGAGAAGTAGAGATCTGCCGCAAGCTGGGCATGGGATACCATGTTCCCGTCGCTTTCGGCGTGGCAATTTTTGCCTATCTCACGCTGGTGGTATTCCGCCCGCTAGCAATGGGTGCCTGGGGGCACGCATTTCCTTATGGCATATTCAGTCACTTGGATTGGGTGTCCAATACCGGCTATGCCTATGTTAATTTTCATTACAATCCAGCGCATATGATCGCGGTTACATTCTTCTTTGTGACCACATTTGCATTGGCGTTGCACGGGGCCTTGATCCTGTCGGCCGTGAACCCACGCAAGGGCGAAACGGTTAAAACGCCTGAATATGAAGATACGTTTTTCCGTGACTTCATCGGCTATTCCGTCGGCACCATCGGCATTCACCGGCTCGGCCTGTTTCTTGCGCTGAATGCAGGATTTTGGAGCGCCGTGTGCATCTTTATCGCCGGACCATTATGGGCCGAAGGCTGGCCCGAATGGTGGGAATGGTGGCGCAACATGCCGATCTGGTCGTGAGGGGAAATAGATAATGGCACGCTATCAAAACATATTCACGCAGGTGCAGCTCGCACATGCGCCCGAAATGGGCATACCGCTTTCCGATCTGGAGCAGGGTGAGCGGACACGGTCGGCCACGTTCAGCTATCTGATGGGAACATTCGGTCAGGCGCAGATTGGGCCAATTTATCTTGGCTGGCTGGGGCTTGCCTCGATATTGTTCGGATTTCTCGCGATTGAGATTATCGGTCTTAATATGCTGGCATCGGTTGACTGGAATCCGATCGAGTTCATGCGTCAATTCTTCTGGCTGTCGCTCGACCCGCCAGGGCCGGAATACGGCTTTTCGCCATTCGTCCCGTTGAATGAAGGCGGCTGGTGGATTTTGGCGGGGTTTTTCCTGACAACGTCAATCCTATTATGGTGGGTGCGGACCTATCGCCGCGCTATCGCGCTGGGTATGGGCACGCATGTCGCCTGGGCTTTTGCCAGCGCGATCTGGCTCTATCTGGTGCTTGGTTTCATTCGCCCGTTTTTTATGGGCTCCTGGTCAGAGGCGGTGCCGTTCGGTATCTTCTCTCACCTCGAATGGACGAACAATTTCTCGCTGCTTTACGGAAATCTGTTCTACAATCCGTTCCACGCCCTTTCGATCGTCTTTCTGTATGGCTCGGCTCTGCTGTTTGCGATGCACGGCGCGACAATTCTTGCCGTGGGGCGATATGGCGGTGAACGCGAGCTTGAGCAGATTACCGACCGGGGCACAGCATCAGAACGCGCGGCGTTGTTCTGGCGCTGGACTATGGGGTTCAATGCGACGATGGAATCGATCCACCGTTGGGCATGGTGGTTCGCCGTGTTGTGTACGTTCACCGGCGGCATCGGTATTTTGCTGACCGGGACAGTGGTCGACAATTGGTACCTTTGGGCAATTGAACACCATTACGCGCCGGAATATTGACGCCGCGCTGCGGCTTGCAACAAAAGCCCGGTCAAATGGCCGGGCTTTTTTGCTTGCAGCCTTGGTGGGATTTGCCCTTGCGATGAAAGCTCTGGTGGCTGCCCGCACGACGCGCGTTTCCTGAAAACAACAATCGCTGCGGTGATCGCCATGGATTTCATTCATCTGGCAGGGCCAATCTATCCGCCGTGCATAGAATGAAAGATGCATAACATTGGGCGGGCTGTTCGGCGCTGCTCTACCGGCGCTGCGGTGCTCGCCACGGAGCCATTCCGCGCCGCGAGAGGTCATAAAGATGAACGGGGAACGCTGCCGCCAAAGGGAACGCAATATACGGCCAGGACAAGCCAGTGAGGGCGGACCGCAAAGCAATCATCATCAATATGGCGGGAAGGAGCGCCGCCACTATATCGGCCCACTTGCAGCGCCGTATTTTCAGCCAGACAGCTTCCGCTAACAATACTGCAAAAACGACATCAACCGCGCGGCCGCTGGTGAAGAACTCCTCCACCGGTCCGCGCTCAGCCAAACGGCCCGTTGAGCTGAACAACTTGATAATTTAGCGTCCCGGCGATGGTCACCCAAATCAGATAGGGCAGCAATAGCAACGATGAAATCCTGGAGAAACGCCCGCAAAACAGCATCAATACAGCAATCGATAACCACAGCATTATCAGTTCATAAAACGCCCAATCGGGGCGCTGCATGCGGAAGAATAGAAAGCTCCAAGCAAGATTGAGAAAACCGTTTAAGGCAAACATACCCAGCATGATTTCTGCATCACGGCGTGTGGGCGCTTTTTCCCAGCCAAAGAACCCAGCAACCGCGATCAGCGCAAAAACACAAGTCCAGATCACTCCAAACATATAGCCAGGCGGTGCCCAGCTTGGTTGCTGAAGGGCATAATACCATTCATCCAATACAGTGATGGTACCGCCAACCGCCGCGGTAGCGAGCGCCAGTATGGCGGCAATCGCAATCGGAAAAAGGGATGCCCGGTTCATATATTTACAGGTTTCAATCCAAATAAGTGGGCCAGATCTTTGAAGAATATCTTCAGATGGGCTTTGGGTTCCCGTTTGACCAGTTCCTTGTTCATATAAGCGTCCCAGGTCAAGCGTTGGACATCGGGATCATCGCACATTTGGACAAAGCGTTCGCGGCGCTTGTCGCTGCTGTACCAGAAATATTGCATGACTCCCAAAATCCAGAATACGCGGCCATGCGCTTTCATAAAGGCTTTGCGGGCACCTTTCAGTGCGTTGGGATTGCCCGTGGAGAGGAACTCGTCAACCGCGTTGGCGCTCATTCGGCCAGCGGCCATTGCATAGTAAATGCCTTCGCCAGATGATGGTGCAACCACGCCAGCGGCATCGCCTGCGACCAATACGTTTTTGCCGTTATCCCACCGTTTAAGCGGTTTCAACGGTATGGGTGCGCCTTCCTTGCGCACGGTTTCCCATTTCGAAAAACCGGTCTGTTCACGCATCAACCGCGTCGTTTCGCGCAGAGGGAAGCCCTTATTCGCACTGCCAAGGCCGATGCTGGCTGTTTTGCCATGCGGAAATACCCAGGCGTAGAAATCTGGCGATAAATGCCCCTGATAATACACGTCGCACCGGTCGGGTTGATAGTCCGCATCGACATTGTGTGGAACCTTGACGATCTCATGATAGGCGAAAACGCATTTCACGTTCTGCCCATTGGGAATGCACTGCTGCGCAACGCGCGAGCGTGCCCCGTCCGCGCCGATGACACAGCGCGCCGTTACTGTGGTGAGTTTGCCATGCCGGTCCGCGCGGTAGCTGATTACGGCCATGCCATCGGCGCGATTGAGCACGTCTTCGCATGACCCGGTCATTCGGGTTACGCCGTTTTCTTCAGCGCGATTGCGCAACCATTCATCGAAAACGTCACGGTCGACCATGCCGACATATCCGTCACCGCACGGCATATTTACGGTTTTGTTAGACGGCGCGATGATCCGTGCTGAATTGGCATGCGCCACCAGCAGCGATTGGGGAATATCGAAATCCTTCAGCAGGCGAGGGGGCACGGCACCGCCGCAGGGTTTAATCCGCCCCGCCTTGTCGAGCAGCATGACTTTGTGGCCCTGCATGACAAGGTCGTGGGCAGCGGTTGCGCCCGACGGGCCTCCACCAACGACGACCACATCATAATCCGCAGCGCCCTGCGCCGGTAGTTCTGCCGGTATACGCGTCTGCACTGTCATAATGCCATACTCTCTTCCTTGCCGGCCGGGCGGATCAAAGTGGTGCCGGTTGCGACCATAGCTGCGGCGAGGAACAACAGTGCCTCCATCAAAAAGACGACCTGGAAAGCGGCTGCATCTTGCCCGGTAAAAGCGCGCAACTGGTCCACCAGGACGGCGCCTGTCAGCCCGCCCAGTCCAAATGCAATGGCCTGTGATGCGCCCCACACACCCATTCGTGCACCTTCGCCGGATGTTTTACCGTTACTGGCCAGGCCAAGCATTGCCCCCACTGCGGCTACTGCAAAAATGCCGTTGGAAACGCCCAATCCAAACACATTGGCCGTCAGCGGCCAGTCGCCCCCGCGCGTCGCGCCGGCGGACAAACCGCCCAGCATAATCGCTGAACCAAGGCATCCGATCACGATCCATAATTTCAGATCTTGACCGTAGCGTTTGCTGTACAGGCTGCCCCCGGCACCAGCGATCGGCATCCCGGCAAGAATGCCGCTATGCTGTAGACTCGATAATTGGGTGGATTCGCCCGGCGTCATTGCAAAAAGGAAACCTGCAAAGGGTTCCATAATCAGATCCTGCATCGAATATGCGAGCATCGACACGAACACGAAAAAAGTGAACCGGCGGGCTTCCTTGTCCTGCCAGATTTCGCGAAGAGCATCTTGGAAACTTTGCGCCTCCGCCTTCGCAATGGGCACGGCTGCTGGCTGCGTCGTCGCTTCAAGATCGTACAAGCCCGCCATAGCAATGCAGAACGCGACAAGAACGACAATACTGCACACTATGGCGAGCCTCGCTTCGCCAAATGGATCAAGAAATGCGCCCGACAGCCCGGCCGCAATTACGATACCGGCAATCATCATTGTCCAACTGATCGCAGCGGCGGCCGGTTTACGGTCAGCACAGACGCGTGATGCCAGCAGTGCAAGCAACGCCGTGCCTGACATCCCGACACCGAAACCGATCATTGTAAAGCTGACAATCGCCAGAACGGTGCCCCAGAAACCCGATGCAGCGATCATAATCGTCGCGTCGACCGCGAGTACGGAACCGAAAGCCAACAGGCTCATCCCGCAGACTATCCACGGTGTCCTGCGCCGTGATTGATCTGATGTGTGGCCCCATAAGGGGCGCGTAATCTGAACGGCGTAATGCCACGCCACCAGTGCCGCCGGGATGGCCGCAGCCACAGAATATTCCACCACCATAACCCGGTTGAGCAAAGATGTGGCGAGCATCACCATCGCGCCAATACCGGCCTGGACACTGCCCAGCCGGATAATGCCGAACCAGCCGATGCCAAGCGGTTCAGAACCGGAAGAAACGTGCGATGTCATATATATCCCCCAAGGCCCAATGCGGCAGCGAGCATGCCCAGGACGTATAGCAAGACACCTGTGGCGTTATACCACGGTGCATAGCTGCACGGATCGCGGACAAGCCGGACCATGCACGCCAGTTGTGCGGCCAGCAATAATGATACGATCGCTGCGGACATGGCGAATTGCTGTATAATCAGCAGCGCAATCACCGCGATTTGTGACAGCGCCATCACCGCGCACGCGGTCAGCGCCGCCCCGCGCACGCCAAGGATCACCGGCAGCGATCTCAGCCCCGTGGCCGCATCGCCTTTGACAGCCTTAAAATCGTTAAGTGTCATAATGCCATGCGCGCCGAGGCTGTAAAGCAGCAGCACAGCGATGATATTGGTGTTGGGCATGGCGTCCAGCATAACCGCTGCGCCGGTAAACCATGAAAGGCCTTCATAGCTTAACGCGCATGCTGCCGGACCCCACCAGCCATTGCGCTTGAGCCGCAAAGGGTGCGCGCTGTAAGCCCAGCCAAAGAACAAGGCGACGCAGGTTGCCAGAAACACCCACACCCCCAGCATGGCGCCAACGACAAGCGAGATAGCGGTGCCAGTCAGTGCAATCCAAACGCCCCAACGGCCCGGTATACGCCCAGAAGGGATGGGCCGGCGCGGTTCATTGATGGCATCAACATGGCGGTCACACCAGTCATTGATAACCTGGCTGGTTCCGCACACGATCGGCCCGGTCAGCACAATGCCCGCCAGCAAAAATGCCCAGTTCTGGGTAAGCGACGCTCCGGAAGACACCACACCGCACATGAAGGCCCACATTGGCGGGAACCATGTGACAGGTTTGGTCAGTTCGGCGATATCCCTCAGCGCCGGAATGCGGATCGAAGGATGGGATAAAGTCGAGTCTGACATCACGCGATGCTATGCCTGATAACGCGGTGTGTCAAACTTTTTGGACAGTTAAAATGTCCAGTTGAAGCCTTGTTGGCAATCAGTCTTTTTCAGGCAAATTCCCAAGACCGTGGCGATGTAATTTTGAATAGAGACTCTGGCGGCTCAGCCCCAGAATTTCAGCAGCCGACGCGCGGTTGTCAGACGTGTGGATCAAGGCGGCTTCAATGCACATCCGCTCGATCAAATCGGTACTTTCCCGGACAATTTCTTTCAACGTCTTGCGCCCGACCAGCTCCGTCAGTTGATCAACCGAACGCAATTCTGTGTTGGCGTTTGGCAAATCGCGTTCGCGGCGTCCAATGGTCCGGACTGAATAGCCAAATAACGGCTCGTCGCGTTCGATCATGATCGCTGAGATCTCGACCGGCTCCTCGCTCCCGCCCAGATCATTGACGACAGAACTGAAATTGCGGACGTTCTGGTAATCTTTCAACTGCTTGCGCAGCAGGTTCAGATCAATATTGGGCCGGCCGATAAATCGGTTCAGCGATACGCCAATCAATTGCTCCAACGAACCCGCCTGAACCAGTTCGGCAAAGGCGCGATTGGCGACGACGATTTCCTGATTATCGTTGGTCAAGACGAAAGCATCGGGCATTTTCTCGACCGCATCCAGGATATACCGGTCCGACGGATTGCTGGGAATGTTATGTTCGCCATCATCGAGATTGATCAGCCAAAACTGCTTTCCCGATTGGCGGAAAGCCGACATCGCCAAGCGTACGGAAACATCCTGCCGGGCAAGCCGCACTTCAACCGGCTCGAAACTATTGCTGACCGAGGCGGCACCAATATGGGCGAGCAGCCGGTCACGCGAATCTGCATGAACCAATTGCGTCAATTTTGTTCCGTCAAGACTGCCGGGAACGGCCTTCATCAGGCCGTGCAAAGAGCGATTTGCCTGCTGGAGCTGCAGATTTGCCGCATCGACAATCATGACCGGATAGGAAATATTATCAAACAGCAGACGGTAGCGCGTTTCGGTCTGGCGCAAATTAAGATAATCGCGTTCCATCGATTGCTGGGTTTTTAGCAATTTCTGCTGAAGCATCGATATCGCCCGCAAATCGCGCCCGACCGCAATCGTCCACGAGCCGTTTTTTGGCTTTATTGCCCGGTATTGTATCGGGATGTCATCACCATCACTGCGATGGTTGACCTGCCGCCACGCAGTGTTGCGATTTTCGCCTTCAGCAAGCATCTGCTCGATCTTGGCCACGCTTTCGACCGTGACCGTCTCAGCCCATTTTTTCCCGATCCACTGATTGGCAAGTTGATAGTCTTTGCCGTTGATGGCGACATCACGAATAATATTGCTCTCGTCAATTGCGAGCATGAAATCGCCCGCGCAATATGCCAGCTCAATAAAGTCCTGCGTCGTAAAACCGGCAAACATCGTTTCGCTATCGCTAAACGCGATCCGCTCGCTGCCGGTTGTATGAATGTCCATCGTGCCAGGTCCAGCCTATGCCAGAAGAGCAGACGAGGCCGCTTTGGCTGCGACAAATTCATTCGCCATAAGTACCGCGTTTTGCGCATCCGCAGCGGTTCCATCGGCGCCGCACTCGTCAGCTATATGCGGATTTTCGTTGACGAAACGTCCGCCGATCATGACACAAATTCCTGGATTGCTGGAAACTGACCTGATCGTGTGGATCAAATCGCTAAGGACGCCGCTAGGGCAATCATTGCTCAGGGTCAATCCGATCATGTCATAATGCCGGTTGGCAAATTTCCCGGTGAGTTCGGACTGGGTAGGCTCCATTAAAACGTCGGTATCCCATCCGGCACGCTGGAAGCATTCGGCCACCATCAGCGTACCCAGACTATGCTGTTCACCTGGCATGGTCGAAAATAGCGCAGAGCGTTGCGGGATGCCCGAACTGATGGGCGGAGGTACCCGCAAGGCCAATTCCCGAAGAATTTCCTGTATGCGCCATAGGCCCATAGTAACGTCAACGAAATCGCCGGTATCCTTTTCCCAATATTCGCCAAGCCGCCGGGCAGCGGGCGCCAGCAGGTCGATATATATGGCCTCGACCGAGCTGCCAGTGGCGAGGCAATTGTCGACGAAATCAAGCAGTGTACTCGCTTCGGAACAGGTCGTCATCGACGTGAACGTTTCGACATCGTCAACGGTGATCGGACGTTTGCGATTTGTGCCGACAGTTTCGGCTAGACCACGCTCGCTGACCCGATTGGCCGGATTATCCCGGTCTGCCATTAATTTCGGGATGACTAGATTCTCAAGTAGAACCGACAGATCGAACGCGCCTTGCGAATCCTCGACGATACTGCAGATGTGCGGCTCCGCATGGCTGTTGGGCGGTTGGAGGCTGGAGGATGATTTAAGGCCAGCCGTCAGATCGACATCCGCCAGGTATTCCGTACCGCGCACGCCATCTTTGCGCCCGGTGCGCCAGTTGTGAAATTTGGATCGAAGTTCCGACATTCCGAAATTCGTGGCCATAGTCAGACTCTCCCAACGAAGTCTGTTCGGCGTAACATAACGCCAACGCGCTGAAGATTTTCATGACGCGCGACTCGGATGCTAAGCCAAATCAAGGACTTTGGCAATTCGCAGTGTCAAAAACATTAGATGTCCAAAAAACTTGACACTTTGATCTGACAGGGCGTAGTTTCGACTTCGAGCAGAGGTGGGAGAAAATACACTGTCCTCACAGGCATCAAAAGCATCGGTGCAAATGTCCGGTAAGCCCGCACAGAACGGGGCATTGCGTGCGTTATATACTCCGGCCCAGCGCAAGCGCCGTGACGAATCGGTTTGGACGCTGGTGCAAGGGATATTGGCCCCGATCCAGTTCCTGATTTTCTGTGTCAGCCTGGTTCTGGTGATCCGATTCCTGACCAGCGGTAAAGGCGAAGCGGCAGCGCACATTTCGATCCTGATGAAAACTCTGACGCTTTACACCATCATGATAACCGGCTCCATCTGGGAGAAGGTGGTGTTTGATGCATGGCTGTTTGCCAAACCATTTTTCTGGGAAGATGTGTTCAGCATGGCCGTATTGGCTTTGCACACGGCTTATCTGTTGATGCTGTTCAATGGCTGGGGCACCGCGCATCAGCAGATGTTCGTCGCGCTGGCCGCTTACGCAACCTATGTGATTAATGCCGGGCAGTTTGTGTGGAAGCTGCGAATGGCGCGCTTGCAAGGACATACGCCGATGGTGGCGGCATGAACGCGCCGGCGGTTTTGCAGACTTCTGGCTCGGGGGCTTTTGGCGGTGGTGATTGCGCGCCGGTGCTAAAAGAGCGCGGCCAGCGCGAGGTGTTTTGCGGGCTGACAGGTATCATCTGGCTCCACCGGAAAATGCAGGATGCGTTTTTCCTTGTCGTTGGATCGCGGACCTGTGCACATCTCATCCAGTCTGCTGCGGGCGTGATGATTTTTGCCGAACCGCGTTTCGCGACAGCGATTATGGAAGAGCGCGATCTGGCCGGATTGGCCGATGCGAATGAAGAGCTCGACCGGATCGTCAACCAATTGCTTGCGCGCCGTCCTGAAATCAAATCGCTGTTTCTGGTGGGAAGCTGTCCATCCGAAGTGATCAAGCTGGATCTGGCCAAAGCGGCGCAGCGTCTGGGGGCGAAACATGCCCCGCAGGTGCGCGTGCTGAATTATTCGGGCAGCGGCATCGAAACAACCTTCACGGAAGGTGAGGATGCTTGCCTTGAGGCGCTTGTTCCCGAAATGCCGGTGCTGGCGGATAACGCTCCTGCTAATTTGATCATAGTCGGTTCGCTGCCCGATATTGTCGAGGATCAGTTCAAGCGCCTGTTTGCTGAAATCGGCATCCAGAATGTCGCCAGTCTGCCAGAGCGCGCAGTGGCTGATTTGCCGGGTGTTGGCCCAAATACACGGTTCCTGCTCGCCCAGCCATTCCTGAATGACGCGGCGCATCTGCTGACCAAGCGGGGTGCGAGACGGATCGACGCACTGTTCCCGTTTGGCGTGGAGGGAACCAGCAATTGGCTGCATGCTGCGGCGGCGGCCTTCGGTATTGACGCAGCACATGTCGACAGGGTGATTGCACCCTATCAAGACCGCGCCCGCACAGCATTGGCACACCAGCGTGACCGGCTGGCAGGCAGAACTATATTTTTCATGCCGGATTCGCAGCTGGAAGTGCCGCTTGCACGTTTTCTGGCTAATGAATTGGGGATGATTCCGATTGAGGTTGGTACACCCTATCTGCACCGGGGCAATCTGGCGCAGGAACTCGCCGCACTGCCTGACGGCGTGCAAATAAGCGAAGGGCAGGATGTAGAAAAACAGCTCGACCGGGTGCGCGCAGCGACGCCTGATTTGACTGTGTGCGGGCTTGGTCTCGCCAATCCGCTTGAGGCTGAAGGCCTTTCGACCAAATGGGCGATTGAGCTGGTATTCTCCCCGATCCACGGTTTTGATCAAGCGGGTGATCTGGCCGAGTTATTCGCCCGTCCGCTGCGCCGCCGCGACGTGTTGCAGGTTTAAGGGAGGGGAGCGAGAGCATGCAACTTTCCGTATGGACATATGAAGGCCCGCCCCATGTTGGCGCTATGCGGGTTGCAACGGGTATGAAGGGTATTCATTATCTGCTGCATTCGCCGCAGGGTGATACCTATGCCGATCTGCTGTTTACCATGATCGAGCGCCGCGATCAGCGCCCACCAGTTACCTACACGACTTTCCAAGCGCGCGATCTGGGCAAAGACACCTCGCAGCTGTTCCAGGATGCGGCGCGGGATGCGATCAAACGGTTCACGCCTGACGCGATGCTGGTGGGTGCATCCTGCACCGCAGAACTGATCCAGGATGATCCGGCGGGTCTGGTTGAGAAAATGGGCTTGCCGATCCCAGTAATTCCGCTGGAATTGCCGAGCTATCAGCGCAAAGAGCATTGGGGCGCGGCGGAGACGTTCTACCAGATCGTCCGCACACTGTCTGACCGAAGCCGCAAGGCGAACAACCCCGCTAGCCGCCGCCCGCTTGCAAATCTGCTGGGACCAACCGCACTGGGTTTCCGCCACCGCGATGATATTATCGAGGTGACCGGCCTGCTTGCCAAGCTCGGCATTGATGTGAATGTCGTTGCTCCGCTGGGGGCGAACGCCGCTGACATCGCCAAATTGGGCGAGGCCGACTTCAATATCGTCATGTACCCCGAAACCGGCGATCTCGCGGCGGAGTATCTCAAGCGCGAATTCGGCCAGCAAGCGATCCGTACCGTGCCCATCGGTGTCGGCGCAACGCAGGATTTTATCCGCGAGGTTGCCGAAATGGCGGGCGTCGATGCAGGGCCTCTATTGGCGGAAGGCCAGTCGCGCCTGTCCTGGTGGAGCCGCTCGGTCGATTCCAATTATCTTACAGGAAAGCGGGTTTTCATTTTCGGTGATGGCACGCACGCAGTCGCTGCGGCGCGCGTTGCAGCCGATGAAATGGGTTTCAAAGTCGTCGGGCTGGGCTGTTACAACCGCGAATATGCACGCGAGGTGCGGGTCGCTGCCAAGAAATACGGTGTAGAACCACTGATCACGGACGATCATCTTGCGGTCGAACGGGCCATACAGGATGCGCAGCCTGAGCTTGTTCTGGGCACTCAGATGGAGCGTCATATTGCCAAGCGGTTTGGCATTGGTTGCTCCGTCATTGCCTCGCCAGTGCATGTGCAGGATTTTCCCGCGCGCTATTCGCCGCATATGGGATTTGAAGGGGCCAATGTGCTGTTTGACGAGTGGGTCCATCCGCTGGTGATGGGGCTGGAGGAGCACTTGCTTACCATGTTCCGCGATGATTTTGAATTTAATGACGGCGCGGTGCCCTCGCATCTTGGCCCGGGCCACTCAGTCCCTTCACAGGAACAGAGTGCCGCGCCTGCCAATGATGCGGACGCCGTGTGGAGCGACGATGCTCAGCGCGAGCTTAAAAAGATCCCCTTCTTCGTTCGCGGTAAGGCGCGCAAGAACACGGAAGCCTTCGCAGCCCAGCAGGGCGTCGCGACGATCGAGCTGGCCACTTTGTACGAGGCGAAAGCGCATTATGCACGGTAGTCTGCCCCCGTCAGTGCGCGTGGTGATTATCACGCTCGACAATCACCTGGCCGGTGCGGTGGAGCGCGCCAATGTGCAGCTGGCCAAGGATAATGTCAGCGCGGCTTTGTATGCTGCGTCTGATTGGGACCGTGATCCGGCAGTGCTGGAGCGTGCGATAGAGGATATTGCTCAGGCCAACGTCATTATCGCAACTATGCTGTTCCTTGAGGATCATGTCCGCGCAATCCGGCCCGCATTGCTGGCGCGCCGCGATGAGTGTGACGCGATTGTCGGCCTGATGTCACAAAGCGATATTGTGAAACTGACCCGGCTGGGCAATTACAGCATGGACAAGCCGGCAAAGGGCCCGCTGGCGCTGCTGAAAAAATTGCGCGGATCGAAAAAGCCGGGTGGAAGTTCGGGCGCGGGGCAGATGCGGATGCTGCGGCGCCTGCCCAAGATTTTGAAATTCGTGCCCGGCGCAGCGCAGGATGTGCGCCAATATTTCCTGACGATGCAATATTGGCTCGCCGGGTCTGACGATAACGTCGTGGATATGATCCGCGGTCTGATTGACCGGTATGCCGCGGGCGAGCGCGCCAGCCTGCACGGCAATATGGCCGCCCAGCCGCCGCGCGAATACCCTGAAGTCGGCGTCTACCATCCTGCGATGAATGGCCTGATGGCACAGGAAGCATCGGCGCTGCCCAAAACGCCCAGGCGCGCAGCAACCGCAGGAACCGTTGGTGTTCTGATGCTGCGGTCCTATCTTCTTGGTCGCGATACGGGCCATTATGATGGCATGATTGCAGCACTGGAAGCCAAGGGAATGAAAGTCATTCCTGCTTTCGCAAGCGGTCTCGATGCGCGCCCGGCGATTGACAAGTTCTTTATCAAAGACGGTCAAAGCATCGTCGATAGCGTGATCAATCTGACCGGTTTTTCGCTGGTCGGTGGCCCGGCTTACAATGATGTTGATGCGGCGGTTGATACGCTGACGGATCTCAATGTCCCGTACATCGCGGCGCATCCAATCGAATTCCAGTCTTTGGAACAATGGGGCGCAAGCAAGCAAGGTTTGCTTCCGCTTGAAACCACCATGATGCTGGCTATTCCTGAACTTGACGGCGCAACCCTCCCCAGCGTGTTTGGCGGAAGGGCCGACGGTTCGCCGCAGGGCTGCACGGGTTGCGCAAGGAATTGCCATTTCGAAGCATCTGACAGCGGTGCATCAAGCAGTGTCCGCGCCATGCGATGCTGCCCCGAGCGCGCGGAAGCGTTGGCAAGCAAAGTATCTGAAATGGTCGCCCTGCGCCGGGCAGAGAAGGCTGCGCGCAAACTGGCAATAGTCTTGTTTAACTTCCCGCCCAATGCAGGCGCGACCGGAACGGCTGCGCATCTTGCGGTGTTTGAATCGCTCCATGCCACATTGCAGCGCCTGCAAAGCGAAGGCTACGCGGTCGAGGCTCCGGCGACAGTCGATGAATTGCGCGATGCGATCCTGCACGGCAATGCCGAACGCTTTGGCGCCGATGCCAATGCGGCGGAGCGGATCAGTGCCGATGATCACGTGCGCGGTGAGCCCTATCTAAAAGAAATCGAAGCGCAATGGGGTCCTGCCCCTGGACGCCAGCAAAGCGATGGCCAGAGTATTCATGTCTATGGCGCGCATTTCGGCAGTGTGTTTGTCGGTGTGCAGCCAGCATTCGGCTATGAAGGCGATCCAATGCGGCTGCTGTTTGAAGGCGGCTTCACGCCCACTCATGCGTTTTCTGCCTTCTATCGCTATATACGTGAAGGGTTTGGTGCGGATGCTTGCCTCCATTTCGGTACGCATGGCGCGCTGGAATTTATGCCGGGCAAGCAAGCGGGGATGAGCGGCGATTGCTGGCCAGAGCGGCTGATTGGCGATCTGCCCAATTTCTACCTCTACGCCTCCAATAACCCGTCCGAGGGTATCATTGCCAAGCGCCGCAGCGGTGCGACATTGGTCAGCTATTTGACGCCGCCTTTGACAGAGGCAGGCCTGACCAAAGGCTTCGGTGAGTTGAAAGCGTTGTTGGAACGCCACCGGACAAGCGATCCCGCCGATGCAGAACGGGCCGAGCTGGAAATCATGATGCGCGATCACTGCGCAAAGCTGGATATTGAAGTTGGCGATCCGGAGACGCTGGCTGGCCGCATCTATGAAATTGAGCGCGCGCTTATTCCGCATGGCTTGCATGTGCTGGGCGGTGCGATGTCGGCCGCAGAGCGCAGCGATCTTGTCGATGCGATGATGGCGGCAACACCATCTCTTGAGCGTGCTGATATAGAGGCCAGGATCGATGCGAATGACGAGCTGGGCGCATTGATGCATGCGCTGGACGGTCACTATGTCGCCCCAGCGCCGGGCGGTGACATTCTGCACAATCCGGACGTTCTGCCAACCGGGCGCAACCTGCACGGTTTCGATCCCTTCCGTATCCCCAGCCAGTTTGCCTGCAAGCAAGGCGCGGCGCAGGCCGATCAACTGATCGCGCGCCACATGAAGGCAGGCGATCCGATGCCCCAGAGCATTGCGATGGTCCTGTGGGGCACGGATAATCTCAAAAGCGAAGGCGCACAGATTGCGCAGGCAATGGCTCTGCTCGGTGCGCGGCCACGGTTCGATGATTACGGACGGCTCGCAGGTGCGGAGTTGATCGCACTGGAGGAATTGGGCCGGCCGCGCATTGATGTGGTGGTGACTTTGTCAGGCATATTCCGTGACTTGCTGCCGCTGCAAACGCGGATGATCGCAGAGGCGACATGGCTCGCGACGATGGCGGACGAAGCTGCGGAGCAGAATTTCGTGCGCAAACACAGTCTGGCCCATGCAGCGAAACATGACTGCGACCTTGAAACCGCATCCTTACGTGTCTTCTCGAACGCGCAGGGGTCTTACGGTGCCAACGTCAATATGATGATTGATGGCGGGACATGGGATGACCCCGAAGAGCTCGCTGATATGTTCGAAACGCATAAAGGCTATGCCTATGGCCGCAGCGGCAAACCGGTACAGCACCGCGCCTTGCTTGAAAGCGAGCTGGCGCAAGTGGACCTGACCTATCAAAATCTGGAATCGGTCGAGCTGGGCGTCACCGATATTGACCATTATGTCGATGGCCTGGGCGGCATGAGCCGGGCCGTGGAAAAGGCGCGCGGCGCGTCGGTGCCGGTCTATGTGGTCGATGCGACGCAAGGCGATACCAAAGTGCGCACCCTGGGCGAACAGATCGATCTTGAAACCCGCACCCGGATGCTCAATCCGAAATGGTATGAAGGCATGCTGAAACATGGTTTCGAAGGGGTTCGCCATATTGAAGGCCATGTGACCAATACGATGGGCTGGTCGGCAACGACTGGGTCGGTATCGCCGTGGGTCTATCAGAAAATCAGCGAAACATTTGTACTTGATGATGCCATGCGCATGCGGCTGTCAGAACTTAACCCCAAATCATCGGCCCGCGTTGCTGAGCGTCTGCTCGAAGCGACCGAGCGCGATTTGTGGACCCCTGATGCAGAAACACTGGCTGCCCTCAAAGCAGCAAGCAACGATCTGGAGGACCGGCTGGAAGGCCTGGTTCCTGCAGAATGAGGAGTACCGGAATATGACTCTACTCGATGGCGCTGATACTCCACCAGACGGTGAAGGGAGCGTTCAAGTCGCGCTCGATCCGCAAGACGAAATCAAGGGCGCGAAAGTTTTTGCGGTATATGGCAAAGGCGGGATCGGTAAATCGACAACCTCGTCAAACCTTTCGGCGGCGTTCTCCAAGCTGGGCCACCGCGTGCTCCAGATTGGGTGTGACCCGAAACATGACAGCACTTTCACGCTCACCAAGAAAATGATGCCGACGGTGATCGACGTTTTGGAGGAGGTGGACTTCCACTCCGAAGAGCTGCGCGTCGAAGACTTTATGTTTGAAGGCTATAACGGCGTGATGTGTGTAGAGGCTGGCGGACCGCCTGCGGGTACCGGCTGCGGCGGTTATGTGGTGGGCCAGACGGTCAAATTGCTTAAGCAGCACCATTTGCTGGAAGATACCGATATCGTGATCTTTGACGTGCTGGGTGATGTCGTTTGCGGAGGCTTTGCCGCGCCGCTGCAACATGCGGATAATGCGATTGTGGTTGCGGCAAATGACTTTGACAGCATCTTTGCGATGAACCGCATCGTCGCGGCCATCAATGCAAAAGCCAAGAATTACAATGTGAAGCTGGCCGGCGTGGTGGCGAACCGTTCTGCAGAAACGGACGAGATTGACCGGTTTGCCAATGCGACCGGTATGAAACGGCTGGCACATTTCAAGGATTTGGACGCCATCCGCCGCTCTCGTCTCAAGAAATGTACCTTGTTTGAAATGGACGACACCCCCGAGGTCGAAGCTGCGCGCGCCGAATATATCAATCTGGCCAAGACGCTGCTTGAAGGCTGTGATCCGCCAACCGCAACACCGATGAAAGACCGCGATATCTTTGATTTTCTGGGTTTCGAATGATGGAGCAAAGCCTGTCATCGCATAGCTACTCAGAAAGCCGTAGCCGCCTCGAAGAATATTTCGACAGGACCGCGCGCAAGGCCTGGGAAGATCTAACGTCTGATGTACCGGTCAGCGGTGTGCGCGCAACGGTGCGGGCAGGGCGTGACGAAATGCGCAATGTGCTGCTGTCAACCTTGCCCGCCGATATGCACGGTATGCGTTTGCTGGATGCGGGCTGCGGGACGGGAGCTTTGGCAATCGCAGCGGCAGAGCGCGGCGCAGATGTGGTCGCGATTGATGTGTCACAAGGTCTAATCGATGTCGCCGCACAGCGCGCACCAAAGAACGTTTCGATCGATTGGCGCGTTGGTGACATGGGTGACCGTGCACTGGGTATTTTCGATCATATCGTCGCAATGGATTCGCTGATCCATTATGACCAGCATGACGTTGTGGCGGTGCTTGATGCATGGTCCAGCCGCTCTAACCAGATGGCGTTCACTTTCGCGCCAGGCACGGCTCTGCTGCGGACGATGCATATGGCGGGCAAATTGTTTCCGCGCAGCAACCGTTCGCCAGCGATCAAGCCGATTTCAGAGGACACTCTGTCGCATGCAATCCGGTTGTCCATGCCGGGGTGGGACATCGATTTCACCAAGCGTGTTTCGAGCGGTTTCTATAAATCGCAAGCCATGCGGATGAGCCGCAAATGAGCCGGCGGCCGTCATCGGTGAACTTTTGGCAGAGCGTTGGTGCACGCTTCCTGCCATTTGCGGATGCGGCCAGCAACACTTTGCCATTGGCGCGCATTCTGCGCCTTGCCCTGTTCCAAGTCAGCGTCGGTATTGCGGCGGTTCTGTTGAACGGTACGCTGAACCGGGTGATGATCGTTGAGCTGGAAACGCCGGCATGGGTCGTTGCCTTGATGATCGCCATTCCGCTGCTGATTGCGCCTTTCCGTGCGTTGATCGGTTATCGCAGTGATACGCATATATCCGTGCTGGGTTGGCGGCGAGTGCCCTATATCTGGTTCGGCACAATGGCGCAGTTTGGCGGCCTGGCGATTATGCCATTCGCGCTGGTTTTATTGACGCGGCCCGACACATTTCCGGTTGGGCTGGGCGCATGCTGCCTGTCCTTCCTGCTGACCGGAGCGGGCATGCATGTCACGCAAACCGCTGGTCTTGCGCTGGCAACCGATATCGCGGCAGAGGATAAGCGGCCCAGTGTGGTCGCATTGCTGTATGTCATGCTCCTCGCCGGAATGATGCTGGCCGCTTTTACCATCGGCAATCTGCTGGCAGATTTCAGCACGACGCGGCTGGTTCAAGTGATTCAGGGCGCAGCGGCGCTGACAATAATCCTGAATATTGCAGCCCTGTGGAAACAGGAAGCACGCCATACGGCACTGATCACAGCAGACATTGTCAATCCGGGCTTTTTCACGATGTGGGCGTCTTTTACTGGCCAACCCAATGCCAAACGTTTGCTGTTGGCGATCGGCGTCGGCGCGATGGCTTTTGCGATGCAGGATGCTTTGCTTGAACCCTATGGCGGGGAAATTCTGGGCCTGTCGGTTGGATCGACCACCAGCCTTACCGGTGCATGGGCGCTTGGCGCGCTGATTGCATTCGCTTTCTGTGCAAAGCGGTTGCCCGGTGGTTCTGACCCCTTGCGGCTTGCCGGATTTGGTGTGGTGGCGGGCGTTGTGGCCTTTTTGATTACGTTATTTGCAGGCCCCTTGGCCATGCCGCCCATGCTGTTTGCCGGTGCGGCTGCGATTGGTTTTGGCACCGGTTTATTCTCGGTTGGAACGATGATTGCGGCGATGAGCCTGGCGCAAGACGGATCAGCAGGCATGGCGTTGGGGGCATGGGGTGCAGTCCAAGCCAGTGCGGCTGGTCTGGGCATTGCGCTGGGCGGCTTGATCCGTGACGGCATGACCCAGATTGCGATGAGCAGCGCGATGGGAACCACATTGGCTGATCGCGGAACCGGCTATAGCGCGGTGTATACGTTGGAAGTGGTGCTGCTGCTCATCACGCTACTGGTGCTGGGTCCGATTGTCGGACAGGCAATTGGTTTCAACCAAAGTAAAAGCAGCGCAGCCCGCCGAGGGCTCGAATTGCAGGAATTCCCGACGTGATGGTGCGATCGCGGCAGGGCTTAGAAAGTGAGCAGGAGAGTGTGAAATGGATGATGTAAAGATTGTTGGCACGTTCGACGTGACGGAGATGGTGTTCCTCGCCTTCACGCTGTTTTTTATCGCGCTCGTTTTTTACCTGCGCCGCGAGGATCGCCGTGAAGGATATCCGGTAGAGGATGAAGTGACAGGGCGGATTGACAAGCCCGGCGGTATTTTGACAACCGACAGCCCGAAAACGTTCAAGATGCCGTTTGGCCGGGACGATGTAACGACCCCAACCGGTGGGCGCGAAAAAGTCGATGTCGCGGGTGTTCGGACATTTCGTTCCCCCGGTGCGCCTTACAAACCAACCGGCAATCCGTTGGAAGACGGCATGGGCCCGGCAGCATGGGCAGAGCGCGCGCGGCATCCAGACCTTGATGCTGAGGGGCATAACCGGATTGTGCCTATCGCGATGGTGGCCGGCATCACTGTACATAAGAAAGACGCCGATCCGCGCGGTATGACAGTGATCGGCGCTGATGGCGGCACTGCGGGTACAGTCACCGATATCTGGATCGACCGCGCTGAGCACCAGATCCGCTACCTGGAAATTGATACCGGCTCCAAGACTGTCCTAGCACCAATGGGTATGTCAAAAATGCAGCCGCGCAAGAAGGCTGTGATTATCGATGCGCTCAATGCTGATCAATTCGCCGCAGCGCCAATACCGGCCAAAAAGGGCGAAATCACTTTTTACGAAGAAGAGCGCGTGATGGCCTATTTCGGCGGCGGCTATCTCTACGCCAATGATGCACGTCAGGAATCTGTACTATGAGCGAGTATGATCATGAGCCCATTCGTGGGTTGCCGGAGGACCTGCCAGCAGATGAACATATCATCTGGCAGGGCGCACCGCAGTGGCAGCGTATGGCTTTGTCCGCGCTGCATATCCGGCTCTCTCTGGTATATTTCGCTGTGATTGCAGGCGCCGCACTGCTGCGTAGCGATGCCGCAACGGCGGCAGCGATGGCGGTTTGCGCCGTTCTGGTTACGGGCTTTCTGTCTGTTTTCGCATTCGGAGTGGGGCGGACCACAGTATATACGCTGACCAACAAGCGGCTGGTGCTGCGCATTGGCGTCGCGCTGAACAAATGCATCAATATTCCGCTGACCGAAATCGACACCGCCAATCTAAAAATGGTTGCCGGTGATACGGGCAGCATTGTCCTGACGCTGAAAGGCATGCCGCGGATGGGCTATGTCATGTTGTGGCCCCATGCGCGTTCGCTGCGCTTTGTCCGGCCGCAGCCCATGCTTCGGGCAATCCCCGATGCGCAGAATGTGGCCGCGATGCTGCGCGATGCGGCGGTGAATATTCAACCATCAGCAGAGGTGCGTGATGGCGCGCCAACCGTTAGCGTCCAAAATCAAGACTTTCGCGGCGTTCCGGCATGAGCGCCGCGCATGATCATGATCCGACGGTGCCCAAGGGGGCGCTGGTTGCAGCTGCCGCGTTAATTTTTGTCATTCTGGGCCTGACGGGCGCGGTCAGTGCGGGCATATTGCCGCAGGAGGCAAACCCTACGCAGTCGCGGGCAGCGGCCAATGTTGCAGCGTTGGAAGAACGTAATCTGCTCTTCGCTGATCGCGCCGACGGAGCGGTGGTTGTCACTGATGCTGAGACGGGTGCGACGGTCAAAGTAATTGGCTATGGCGAGGAAGGCTTTACTCGGGCGACGATGCGCCGTCTGGCCAAGCGCCGTAACGCTGCCGGATTGGGACCGGACGCACCCTTTACAATCACGCGCTGGGATAATGGCGCATTGTCATTACACGATCCCGAAACAGGCGCGGAAGCGGAACTATACGGCTTTGGGCCGGACCATACGGCCGCTTTCGCTGAAATGCTCGAAGGGACACAATCATGATAGGCCTGCTGGCATCCAAATCGTTCGACACCGGTTGTCGAATTGAGATTGAGCAGAGCCCGGATCATTTCCATGCGCATGTAAAACTCGACGGCAACGTGCCGATCTTTCCCGGTGATAGCGTGCAAGTGCATGGTGAACCGGTGATGGTAGCATTTGGCGAGAAGGTCAGTTTTGACCGCAACGTGACCGTGCGCCGCGCCAGCCCGCTACGCCGCGCATGGACTAAACTTTCAGGTCATTTCGAAATGGCTGAATTGTACGAAGTCAGTTTTAATCCAGGGAAGCTGTAATGAACGCGCAAACCAGAATCACCGCCGCTATGACTGATGCGCCTGAAACGGATACCCCACCCGATACGATGGCCATTGCGCGGCAGGATACGGTCCTGTCACCGCGTTTCTACACCACCGATTATGACGCGATGGACAAGCTCGACGTATCGCTTGTTCGCGCAGAGTGGGACAATCTGATGGCCGAAATGGAAGGCGATCCGAATAAGAAACACTTCAAGAAAACCGATGCCTTTGACGGGGTGATCGAACGGCTAGAGCCGGAACTGCGCAAGGAGTTTATCGATTTTCTGGCAAGCTCGCTGACATCAGAATTTTCCGGTTGCATCCTCTATGCGGAAATCGCTCGCCGCACAAAAAATCCCGATATGAAGAAGCTGTTCAAGCTCCTTGCCCGCGACGAAAGTCGGCATGCCGGATTTATCAATGAAACGCTCAAAGGATCGGGCATTGGCGTTGATCTCAGCTTTCTGACCAAGACGAAGAAATATACCTATTTCCGGCCGAAGTTCATATTCTATGCCGTCTATCTGTCGGAAAAAATCGGCTATGCCCGCTACATCACCATTTTCAACGAGCTGTCCAAGAATCCGGAAAATAAATTTCACCCGATTTTCGATTGGTTCGAAGAATGGTGCAACGACGAATTTCGCCACGGTGAAGCGTTTGCATTACTGCTTCGGGCAGACCCGAAATTGCTGCAAGGCGTCAACAAGCTGTGGATTCGTTTTTTCCTGCTATCGGTCTATGCGACCATGTATGTTCGCGATCACAACCGGCCTTTGTTTCACCAGGCACTCGGAATTGATCCGGCGGAATATGGCTATAAAGTCTTCTCGATTTGCACCCAAATCAGCCGGCAAGTCTTCCCGATCACCATCGACACAGATGATCCGCGCTTCCGCAGGGCAATGGAAGATTTGCGGATCGCTTCGGACGGTATCGAAGCTGCCAAGGCACGCGGCGGCATTGGCGGCGCGCTGGGCAAAGCGAAGTATATGGCGAAAGCCGGTTTCGCATTCGCGCGGATGTATTTCATGAAGCCGCAAGCAAATGCATTACCGCAAACAGTTCGGCTTGCCCCCGCGTGGTAGAATTTGCCGGTCTTGGATTGCCTTTTGCAGTGGTGATTGTGCTGTGGTTCGTCAGCACCGGGCTGGTGGCGATGCTTAACCACCGGCTGCGTCAGTCGCTGGGCCGCGCTCTGGTGATTGCCGGTATGTGCGCATTTGGCGGTTTATCGCTGGTGGTTCTGACCAGTAATACCAATGCAGAATGGGCCGTTTACGCGTCCTTTATCGGCGGCCTGATGATCTGGAGCTGGCACGAGATCAGTTTTCTTACCGGAGCCGTGGCTGGATCACACCGTGATCCCTGTCCATCAGGAGCCCAGGGCTGGAACCGATTTTCAGCAGCCACGATGGCGCTGATCCACCATGAGATTGCGCTGGCGATGACGGCTGCTGTGCTGCTGTCTCTGGCGGCGTTTACCGGTAATCCTACCGGCGCATACACATTTGGTCTGCTGCTCATCTTCAGGCTTTCATCCAAGCTCAATATCTATTGGGGCGTGCCCAATATGAGCGATGAATTGCTGCCCCAGCATTTGGAATATCTGAAAACATATTTCGGCCCAAAACAGCTAAGACCGTTTCTACCGCTGAGCATTGCGGCAATTTGCGCGCTCGCATTTTATTTTGCGCAGGCTGCATCTGCCGCTGCCGAAACCGGTACCATGATACGAGACGCTTTACTGTGCTGCCTGTGTTTGCTGGCCGCGCTGGAGCACATATTTCTTGCAATACCTTTCCGCGATTCCGCTTTGTGGCAGTGGGCCCTTGATGGACACGTAGATCGGACGAAGGGTTAAGTTTGGGGGCATACGCTATGGATTATGAGACATTTTTTGGCGGCGAGCTGCAATCCGTAAGGGATGAAGGGCGTTACCGTGTCTTTGCCGAAATCGAGCGCAAGGCGGGCAATTTTCCGCAAGCAACGCGCTATGTCGGCGGAGAGACCAGCGATGTCACGGTCTGGTGCTCCAATGACTATCTGGGCATGGGGCAGCACCCCGAAGTGATCAAAGCGATGCATACCGTTCTGGACGAATGCGGCGCTGGTGCAGGCGGCACGCGCAATATCTCAGGCACCAACCATCATCATGTTTTGCTGGAGAAAGAGCTGGCCGGTCTTCACCATAAAGAGGACGCGCTGCTATTTACCTCCGGCTATGTTTCGAACTGGGCGGCCTTGGGCACGCTGGCGGCACGCATACCCAACTGCATGGTACTCTCCGATGCACTTAATCATGCTTCCATGATTGAAGGTATTCGCCACAGTAAAGCCGACCGGTTGATTTTTGAGCATAATTCGCCTGAAGATCTCGACCGCAAGCTGGCGAGGCTCGATCCCGCCCGGGCGAAGCTCGTGGCGTTTGAAAGCGTGTACTCGATGGATGGTGATATCGCGCCGATCGCAGAAATTCTGGACGTTTGCGAAGCGCATAATGCGATGAGCTATATCGATGAAGTCCATGCGGTTGGCCTTTACGGCCCACGCGGCGGAGGGGTTGCCGAGCGCGAAGGTCTGATGGACCGGATTACGGTTATCGAGGGCACATTGGGTAAAGCATTCGGGGTGATGGGTGGTTACATCGCTGCGTCGAAAAACCTGTGTGATTATGTCCGTACATTCGCCAGCGGTTTCATTTTTACCACCGCGCTACCGCCAGCGATTGCTGCAGGCGCGTGCGCGAGTATCCAGCATTTGAAAAACAGCACGGCCGAACGTGAGCGGCATCAGGAACGGGTCACAAAAGTTCGCCGTGCATTGGATAGGCTGGGCATTCCGCATATTGACAACCCAAGCCATATAATTCCGGTGATGGTGGGGGATGCACACAAATGCAAATTTATCAGCGACTGGCTGATGGACAATCACGGCATCTATGTGCAGCCGATCAACTATCCGACCGTGCCGCGCGGCGAGGAACGGCTACGGATCACGCCATCGCCGGTGCATACCGATGGCGATATTGATCGTCTGCTGTCAGCGTTGAGCGAAATATGGTCACGCTGTGAGCTCGCGCGGTTGGAGGTGGCCGCGTGATCTGATGTCTGCGGTGTAGCTAAGAGACAGTCATTATTTGAAAACCCACCTGAGCCGAGGTTTCACAGGTGCGCGCCAAACACAAAAAGGGGCCGGATAACGGCCCCTTTTCAGCGTGTGTGAATAATCGTGTGATCAGACAGGATTTTTCAAATAAGCGATAACGTCTGCGCGCTTTTGCGCTTCACGCAAGCCCGGATAAATCATCTTCGTTTTGGGAATCACGCGTTGCGGATTTTCCAGATACACATAAAGTTGCTCTTCGGACCATGTCAGGCCGCTGCTCGAATTTGCCGGGGAATATTTGTAACCATCCACAGATCCCGCTTCGCGCCCGATAATGCCTGCGAGTGATGGGCCGACTTTGTTGACGCCTTCCTCCACTGCATGGCACGATTGGCATTGCGCAAATACGACTTTACCCGCCCCGGCATCGCCAGTCAGACTGGCAAACGTAATCCCATCGGTGGTGGCCATCGGATCAAGATCTGCTGCGGCAGTGTCTTCAGCGGGCGTTTCATCGGCAGTCGCTGCAGTTTCCTCTGCTACCGGCTCCTCTGTTGTTGCAGCGTCGCCAGCGGGTTCTGATCCGCCACCTGAGCATGCCGCAGTCATCAGCGCGAGCCCGGCTACGCCCGCAATTGCTTTAATCTTACGCATTAATCCCATCCTCTCAAAATTCTTCCCAACGCTTTTGTATTATCCTAAAAGTTTTATCATTGAAAGCGATTAAGACCCAGAGTGATGATTTCGTCAGTCTTTTCAGTGAGAATCGAGATCGGATTCTTTGAGCACTGTGCCGCGCGTTCGGTGCACGAACGCATAAATCAGCAAGATTACTGGAAAGGTTATCAGCCCGATTATCACGTCGGTACTGATCCCGGCGGATGATGCTGATACGCCTTTCACGACGAATGCAATCAAGCCTACCAGATAGTATGCGGCGGCGATGACTGACAGGCCTTCTACCAGGCTTTGTAAACGGAACTGGAGCTGTATCGAACGCTCCATTCGTTTGGTCAAAACTAGGTTCTGTTCTTTGATGCGCGTGTCAACCCGGACGTCCAATGTGTGCATGACACGTGAAATGCGCTCTGCAATTCTCGCCAGACGTTCGGTAAATACGGAACATGTCCGCGCCGCAGGAACCAGGCGTCGCTCGGTAAATTCAGTGAGGGACTGCAAGTTCGAAACAGGCTTGATCGACAGCGCCTCCAGCCGATCAGCGGTGACACCGGCATAGGCAGCGGTTGCGCTCAAGCGGAAACTTGTGGCTGACCGAATGACTTCAAGCTTGGACGAAATTTCGATCAATTCCTGCAGCAGATCATCGTCTTTTTCGCCCTCTTTAGCCAGCGCAACTCGTTCCGCATGCTCGGATAATTGTTTTTCCAATCGGTCTGCCTGTGGGCCGAATTCCTGTACCACCGGCAGACCGAGTAAGGCCATATTACGATAATTGCCAAGCTCCTGAATACGCTGGATAATTCTGCCGCGCTCTACATCAGAAACGTCCCCTGCTGAGGCGATCAATCTGCCATATCCGTCGCTTCGGATGCCGAAGTCAGACCATATTCTGATCCCGCCATTGATATCCGAACAGACCAGTTCGCGCCGGTCAATTTCATGGGTGTCGAGATATGTGTCGATATTTTCAGGGTCGGATATGATGAATGCGCGTGTGGCGCGAATAACCGGGCCAACCCAATCCTGTAGCCACTGAATATAGGGTGCGGACTCGTCGTGCGTGCAGCTTTCGGGCACTATCAATGTAATTGTACGCGCTTCGGAATGGCGTTCCCACAGGAACTTGATGCCAGATTTATGGGAACCGGACGCGTATCGTTCGCGCAGCATCCAATCATCAAAATCAGGCTTGTCGCCCATTAGACGGCTGTCTTCCGCCGCTTGGTCGCTGGCGGGCAAAAGCCGTACAGCCTGATAGATTTCGCAGGCAGGAGGCACTGGCGCAAATTTACGCAGGTGCATTTCATCGACGGCCCATTGCCGTAACGGATGGTCAGTAGGCCGCACAATTCCCTCCTGTGTTTAAGGCGTAGTAAACTTTCCGAAAGGGGGCATCAAGCTGTTGCCCATAGACAGGCCGGGGCAGGTTAGAGATCGGCAGAATTTACCTGGCCAAATTGGGCATAGGACGCTCTCTCTTGCGCGCCCGTCAGACAGGTGTTGCCGAGCAGCAGCCAAGCGTGCAAATCAAATGGCTTGGCGCTTCTGCTTGTCCGGGCTCCAATCCGGATTACCGTTTCGATGTTGCGAGTGCCAAGATACCATTTCACCGCAAGCGCCTGAGGTAGACAATTTGCCGTGAACGGAACGCGTTTTGATAATTGCCGCGCGTAACGCCCCACCAAAATGCCAGTTTGCATTTGGTCATTGGTGATGTCAGCCGACTGGATATCCGCCGCAATGGCCGCGCGTTTCGGCTGGAAATTGCCGTTCCAGATGTGCAGCGGTACATACAGCACTGCGAAGCGCGCGATCGCCAGCAAAGCGATTATCTCACACTTGGTCAGCCGCCGCGCGAAGCCAGATTGGTGCGCCGGCTGCGGGCGTGGTTGGCGAGCTTTCCTGCACCGCATAAGAGGCTTGCCCGTGCCCAGCCTATCTCTGGTATACCAGCCCACTCAAGCGCCGCTGATCATGTCTGCGGTGACCATGCTTTGTAAAAATGTCGATATTTCTGCGTCACATCGATTCTCATCGTGAATATCGTATTCATCCATTAATGCGGATTTGATCGCATGTGTATCGCGCGCGCCGTCAATCAACCGCCAGATGGCCAGGCCGGTAGTTTTCAGCGTGTGAAATTTACCCGTATCGGTATTCATGACGACCAGTTCGCCATCCAGTTCTGTCTCGATAAATTTCTCTGAACATTTTGTGTAGATCATTGGGCATCCCCTGTTGCGGTACTGTATCCAAAGCGGTGCATCACTGGGCCGTGATCATCGCAGATACGCTGAACCTGACTGGCCGAAAGGTGGTTGCGCCAATCACCACATATGCCCTTACGAAAAAACCGTTTTGCTCTTGGCGGTCTTTCACGAAAGGGCTCTGCCTGCTCTGCCGATTGCAATGCCTCAAAGGTGTTGTCGTTCACCGCTTTGCGAATACGGACAGGATCGATGAGCACCGTAGGCCTCGCAAATGCTATTGCCCGGGTAAGACAGGCCCCGGTGTCGGCGATAAAGTCCTCATAGCGAAGAACCAGCACCGGTATTTCTGTTTGATCAGCCCAGCTGATCACATGACCGCTCCAGCTGTTGATGATTTGGGGCAGCTGCACGTCTTTTCCACCAGCCAGCGTGGCGGCTGGATTACCCATCTTTCTGATTGCACGATCCATGTTTTCATGTCCGTCATGAAATGCAAGCGAAACCGCAACATCCAGCGGGTTACGGACGAGGTACAGTGCAGCGGCTGACGCGCTTGCCGGAAACAGCGCGGTGCCGCTATCCAGCGTCATTTGCGCATCATGCGCCTTAATCCACATAGGCGCCCTTCTGCGGGCAGATAGCGCGTTAAAGAAGTCAGGTTGAAGTGCGCGCACTTCGTCGAGCGTCAAGTCGGAACTGCTTATACCGGTAATTTCGTCAAAGCGTTTTCGGGCGGACGAGATTCCATCGCTGATATTGGGCGTATTGATCCCTACCGCACCGGCATTTTCGTTGAAGTAGCTAGCCAGTAGGAGCCGAAGCCACGTATTGCCCGATTTGGGGTATGATGCCAGCCAGTTGATATTACCCCGGCTCATCGCACGCGCCCATCTGGACGGCTGGCCTGGCCGCAGATGCGATCCAACACAAGGTGGGTGACTGTATCAAATTGCGCGGTGTTTTTCGCCCGGTCTAGCTGGATCATTTTTGTCTGCTGGCTGATGCGCGCAGCCATTCGAAAAAGCGACTGCTTGTCGAGTAGTGCGTTGCAAAAAGCCGGCCGGTAAAGCGATGCCAGAGCCGCTGTGAAGCGTTCCTTGCCGGTAATTTGCGTATAGGCTGGATGCAAGGACCGGCAATCAATCAGCGTCAGGCTAACCAACGGCTGAGGGGTCAGGGCCAATCCTGCCGGCGGTTCAGCGTAAAACTTTGCTATGTCCGGCCGCACCTTTGTGCCCTTTGCAGCGCCGGTGAGGGCGAAGGCATCGTTCCACAGCTTGATCTGCTTATGTCCTGGCTGGCACCATATTGCATCGGGGTCGCTCAGGTCCAGAACCAGCACATCATCTGCCATCATCGGCAATCCATTACGCCCCAAAGCGGCAACGAGTGTCGATTTGCCTGCGCCAGAGACACCGGTGAAGGCATGAACGCCGCCCGCATGGACTATCGCCGATGCATGCAGCGCCGCCAATCGGTTAATCCATATGATTGCGCCGTAAACCGATCCGTTTAGGAACAGCAACACCTCGGCATCGGTAATATCCTTCTTCCGCTCGATAATAACACCCCGTCCTTTCTGGTAGAAAAAGGACAGCCCGCTTGGCAACTTTAACAAAAATTCATTTCGAGATATGCTGTATGTTGCAGTTTCTATTGCTGGATTGGTGATTGCCGAGGGTAAGGGTCCCGATCTCAGTTGGCATTCATGCGCCAGAAAATCACTTATGCTATTCCCTGCCTTGTACATACGCCAATTAATTACAGAAAATACGGTGCAGTCCAGTGAAAAGTTCTAACCAACCCAAATTGCCACGAACGCTCACCATATTTTTATTAAAAATTTCGGGGGTTTAACGAAAATCTGGCGCGTTCAAACAAAATATCGCAGCATGATCACGCTCTTCCGGTTGACAAGCGTAACAATAGATCGCAGATTGCATAATCGATGGGGACGTAGAGGCTTTTTACTATGTAGGGGGTATGATAGTGACTTTAACGTCGAAAAATACGGAATCAGATGCTCAAAAGAAAGAGTGGGAAACGCCCTGTCTGATCGACCTTGATCTCGATGTCGAGGATGTCGCAGCAAATACAGGCATTGGTTCTGACAGCTTCATGTCATCCAGTTAGAAAACCTGCAGGATATTTGGGGCGCGGTTCAAATCATTGTGATATTGATTTCATGAAACGTTCTTTTTAATAGTTAAGTTTCGACAATAATCTCTACAATTTGATAATAGAGTATATTTTGATTCGAGATTTTTAGAGAGATATCACATGTATCGAACAATTTGACGTGATACAATAATCATCGCTAACCCTGCTGATCAATATGCTGCCGCGCATCGGTAATATGGTGCATGATTTTGTCTTATTCGATTGGCTGGCCTGCGCATTATCGTCGGCACTTCGATTGCGTCTTCCATTGCGCGCTATCAGTCTTTCAACCCAGTGATCGTCATATTCATCTGGCCCGCATCACCATGTATGCTGAGTCTCGTGTCGGTTCTGCAGTGAAGCCTTATTGGAAATGAGAGCCGTGCTGACCGCGCAGAACATATTTACCGGCGCATTAGTATGAGCGGCATCGGTGCAATCTACCACCAGGATGGTGCGCCTGCATCGAAAGACAGTCTGAACCGGATGAGTGCCGCGCTAAGTGTGTACGGCTCCGCGCGTCAGACAGCGCGATGCTACGGTGCTGCGGGTCTGTGCTGGGGGCAAGCCGGACATTTTGCGCCGGAAGATAGTTTTGATCAGCAGCCAGTTGTCGCTGGCGATTACCGTCTTGTTTTTGCGGGATTTCTCTATCACCGCAGCGAACTGGCTGAGAAACTCGCCATTCCCGCGCAGCAAGAGAAATCTATGGCCGATAGCGCACTTGTTATGGCAGCCTGGCTGAAATGGGGGATGGCTTCCATGCCTCATCTATATGGCGAATACGCAATAATCGTGTGGGACGAACGGCAGCAAAGCCTGGTCGCTGTTCGATCCGAAACCGCCGCCATCCCGATTTACTTTCATCGAAAAGGCAACCGTGTTGCGCTGGCCTGCGCCCCCAAGGGTTTGTTTGCTCTGGGCGATATTTCCCGCGAATTGAATGAAGAGAAAATCGCTGATGCTCTCACGCTCAATAACGCCGATGTAAAGAACAGCTTTTATCGTCATGTGCACACCCTGCCGCTGGGACATATGCTGATTGCCAGTCGTACTCAATTTCAACTTGAACGGTTTTATCACCCGGACGCCGTAAAAGAAGTACGGTTCGCCAGAAGCCGCGATTACGTCGAGGCAGCGCAGGAGCTGTTTACGCGGTCGATCAGCAGCGCAATGCGGTCTGTACGGACGCCGGTCACGAGTTTGAGCGCCGGATTGGATTCATCAGCAGTCACCGTCGAAGCATTGTCTTATCTCGGCCGAGCGGAAGGCGCGGCTGACCCGCTGATCAGCTTCACCGCCGTTCCTGCGCGTGGGTGGGACGGGCGCGCTCTCGGGCATCGCCGGATGGGGGATGAATCGGGGCCGGTCCGGGCGTTGGCGGAAAAATATCCCCAACTCGATGCTCGGTTCGTGGATTCGGCTGATCTGTCTATCGAACACGAACTTGATAGGCTGATTTTTCTGGCGGAAGCGCCGCCGTTTGCGATCACCAATTTGCATTGGCTGATTAACATTCACGCGCTCGCTTCGTCCGCTGGACGCAGTGTTTTGCTGAATGGCCAAAGCGGCAATCGCACTCTCAGTTTTAGTGGTAAGGCGTTATATGCAAAACTGTTCAGTCAAGGGCGTTGGGTCAAGCTTTGGCACGAGCTTAAACGCTCCGATAATCGCGATTCTAGATATCTCCATGGTTTGTTCTCGCGTGCGATAAAACCGAATTTATCATGTGTCCTGCGGGCCCGCCAAGTACGGGGTGACCATTATATGGGGCGTCGGGGCTGGGCGAATTTTTCTGCAATTCATCCCGATTATGCCGAGGATATGAAAGTTGATGACCGCGCTGAACGGTTAGGCTGGGACAGCTCCTATTCAGGGCACTGCGATCCGCGCGCAATGATGCTGGCCATGAAAGGGGGCACGTATGATTTGGCGCAAACCAGCCAGCACGCCGTGCGGGTGATGTCAGGCGTTACAACCCGCGATCCGTTGGGCGACCGAAAAATTTCGGAGTTCTGTTTGGGCCTGCCCGACGATCAGTTTCTCTCTGACGGTCAGGATCGCCGCTTAATCAGGCGCATGATGGCGGATAAGCTGCCCCATCAAGTGCGTAATGCAAACCGTGGGCGGCAAGCGGCCGATTGGCATATGCGCATGACACGCGATCTGCCTGCCTACCGCGCAGAGATTGCGCGTATGGCTGATGATCCCGATATGGCACGGCGTTTTGATGTTCCCAGACTGACAAGATTGATCAATAGCTGGCCTGAGTGCACGCCGCTATCTGCGAAAGACCACCCAGACGCCGCTATTGCAGCGTTCGGCATGTCACGGGCAATCGCAACATCGCGCTTCATTAACTGGGTTTCGGGCAAAAACTAAGCATCGGCGTAACTTCGCGGCACAGACGCGGCGCTACTGCGTGCGAGATGCCATCTTTACGGCTTTGCGCGCCATCATGCGAACTGTCTTTACGGCGTTTTCGATGGGCACGAGGATCGCATAAAACAGGCGGTTGTTTGCGCTTACGCCGTAGCGGTCCACATGCGCTTGGGAGGGCGCGAAAACCACTCGAAAAGTATACTGCCATATGTTCCCGCCAAGCGCGGCGTATATCTTCCGAGCGTGCAGATTTCGTGATTTTTTCGGTAATCGCAGGAGTGCATCGCGCCCTCTATCTGCATGTATTCTTTTCAGCGCGGGGCTGCACGGCTCAAGCGCCGGCGATTTTCGATAGGCAAAAATTTTAAGCAGATCGCCTCCATCAAGATCGGACGAAGCTGGCGGCCGCTCGGCAAAGCTGTCTGCCAAACATAACTCGCTGAAACGAACGACCTCGGGACTGTCCAGATGGCGTATCAAGGGCGCCGGGATAGTTTTGATGTGCAAATAGTCGCGCGCAATCAGCAGCGCAGACCCCATCGCTATTTGAAGATGCAAATCCTCGCATCTTTCCGCCAAACGCTCTGGATTTACGCGATCTGCCTCTTTCTGTAGAAGGCCTACAAATCCGGTCAGCCAGGCAAGCCTGCTCCACCCGTGTTTCGCGCCATGATAACACAGATAGAGGAGGTTTTCTTCTAACGGCAGAACGGGAACATCATCGTTTCCTAGACGCACCGGCTCAACCTTGTTGAACATGTCTGCCAACGGAAGATGAAAGGGCAGCCAAGGCATGCCGAGGCGCCGATGCAACTCAATATACATGTGATCCGAAGCACGCAGCAGACCGTCATCGACGCCGTTGAGGGCAAAGTTCCGGCTATGTGTAAAGCCGCGTTTCACGATAATGGCGATCGCGTCCTGCGCCCGTTCGGGCGGGATGAGCAGATCAAGATCACCGATCATTCGCTGACCTAACTGCCCGTCAACCAATAGCCCGAGAGCAGGACCCTTCACACTGATTACAGGAACATCTGCATCAGCAAATGCTTTCGTAAGCTGAACAAGTTCACCAGCCAAGCGCAGGGTATGGATACCATTTGCGCGTGCAACGGATGACAGCCCTGCCAAGATGTTCTCCGGCACCCGCCCGTCATTGGCCAAATGACTATGCATCAGCGGAGCCAGCGCGTGGCGCAGGGACAGGCGGGCGAATAATGTCCAGTCAATATCGCGGTCCAGAAGCCTATCGGAAATCCGCTGCGCAGCTTCGCTGGGCTGCGCGAAGGCGAGTGCCATTAATAGGCGGGCCTCCTTGCTTTGCCACGGAATGAATGATGGCTGAGGGTCTCTCATCTGGCTCAGACTATAGCGTGTTTTGTAAACATTATATATGAAATGGTGAATCCGTAACAGTATGCCCTTGTCCGACGCGATCACCGGTTCAACACAACATTATGTCAAAACCATTTCTTACAATATTGACGGCTACTTGGAACAGGGCTGGCCTGTTATTGCGATTATATCAGTCAATTTCAGAAAACTGTCCGAATAACGGCTCAATCGAATGGTGCATTATTGATGATGGTTCATCCGATAATACAAGGGATCTCGTCACGCATTTTCAATCGGAAAGCAACTTTCCAATTCGATATCACTATGTTGCTCATGGCGGGAAGCATCGGGCCATCAATACGGGTTTCCGCCGCGCGCGCGGTGAATGGATCATTATCATAGATAGCGATGACTGGTTTCTGGACGGCGGAATTGATGCATGTCTCGCCGAAATCATCAAGGCGGACAATCACGGCGCGAAGGCTGCATTTCTACCGATGCATGTCGCCGGGCATGATCGGCAGTGGCGTTTTAATCATCCTGGCATATGCAGGTCATTCCTGGATCGGGTGAATCACGAGCGTTGGTTTGATTGCAGCTTTGTTTTCAGCAGGGATGTTGGCCAGTTCAGATTTCCCGAAATAGCCGGAGAGACGTTCATGGCCGAGAGCGCGTTTTTGGCACAGCTTGGGCCGGATATAGGTTTTTTCCTGTCAGATCAGGTGTGTGTCGGTGTCGAATATCAGGCCGATGGCTTATCCCTCACCTCCATACCCACGCGAATGGCGTCACCGGTAGGGTGTACGTTGACCTGCCAATTGATGCTGTCCAAGTCGCTAAGGCCCAGAATTTACTTTCGTACATTGGCCAATTTCGGCCGGTTCTGGTGGCATTCAGTGTTTAGAAAATCGCCAGTCCGTGCCCCCGAAACCATATCGCAATACGCTGTTTTACCAGCTGGATTGATGTTTGCTCTGGCTGATTTTTGGCGCAGCAGAAAGTTCAGGCGATAGTCTGTTCTAAGGTTGGAATGTCGCCGCTATCGCGGATTGGTGGCCGTACCACTCGGACAGGACTATGCGATAACAACCTTGCGCTATTTGGCTCGCGGTTCCGGTTCCGCGTCCTGCGCAGGTGCGGCATACATTTCCAATCCAACGGCCCAGCGGCGCTGAAATCCTTTCCAGTGCTTGGGCTGCTCCGGTCCGGCAAAGCTTCCGTTTAATTGCTCACGAAACCCGATTGGCCATTGCGATGCATTGGAGCCGGTTGTCGGCAGGTCGAGATAGGCTGCTTTGGCAGTGTCACCTTTGAGGTGCAGGTCCAAGAACACAGCGACGAAATGCTGGTTGATGGCATTGAGACGATCACTGCGCCAAACCGGCTCTTTTAGAAATTCGATCGCTGCAAAAGGCGCATCGGCTGGCAATGTAAAATCGTTGCCGACGATATTGTGACGCGCTTCGCGCAACACCAGCAATCGCCTGTCCGTGCCCTGCAAACTGTCATAAATCCATTTGATCCCGTTTTCAAAATCAACGACATCGTCCTGGTTTCCCGCAATGATCATGGTTGGAACGGTGATATTGGCAAGACTGCTTTCTGCCCAGGCGCGATTGTCCGGTGCGCCGCCCCAAGGGGCAAAGGTCACCAATGCATCAATATTGGTCCGCTCTCCTTCTAGGGAAGTCAGCTGTGCCCGGGCATCTTTAGGGATATTTGACAGCGGCGTATTGCTGAAATCATAGGTGGCCCCTGCTGTTGCCAAAGCGCCATATCCGCCCATCGAGTAACCGATCAGACCGATACTCTCCCGATTTATGGCAGCGAGCACCGGTTCGGCGCCATCTACGGACTGCGCGAGGATTGCGGTAAGAACTTGCCGTTGATCCTGTGTTCTGTCGACCAGAACATTGCCGAAGGACACCAGCAATGACGGCAGGCTTGTGGCGGGCATATCGGCATGGTCAATCGAGGCAACAATATAGCCTCGCGATGCTATATGTTCTGCCAGATTGCTAAACTGCGTGCTCCATCCGCGATAGCCATGCGACATCAGAATAAGCGGATAAGTGTCGGTGGTGATGGGAGGAGCGCCTGGTATCGCAATGCCTTGCGTTACCACTTTGACGGCATCTGTATCAGGAATTGCCATAATATGGCTGTAAACGGCTGTGTCTGCGCCGAGGTCCTCTTCAGCCGGATACCAGAACCGCACAGCCAGTTCGCGCTCGGCCGCGCTAACGGAGCCGGTAATCAGGCCAAGAGTACCGATCCGTGTGCGGCCGGGCAGAGAGAACTCTCTGACGATCGTACCGACACTATACGCACCTGTACGACCAAATTCGGGCGCTTCACCTGTGCGTCCGGGGTGCACGGTTGGCGATAGACTATATGCACCGGCACCGACCCCGATCAGGAGGAGAGCCGCACAGACAGCAGCCAGAGTACGTTTTTTCACCACATGTCTCCGCCCGTAATCACTGCGCAATTATTGACGCAAACTGCGCCGCCGCCATCGTGCCGTTTCAAACGACATCACGGTTTACGCGGCGCGAAGCGATTGTGCAAAGGCCTTCACCCTGTCCAATCGAGAATGACTTTGCCGGTGCTGCCTGAATTTATAGTATTAAATCCGGTCTGGTAATCGTCTGCTTTCAGCCGGTGAGTAATAATCGGTTCGATATCGAGGCCCGACTTGATCATCGCGCTCATTTTGTACCATGTTTCAAACATCCGGCGGCCATAGATACCGCGAATTTCCAAACCCTTGAAAATCACATGGTCCCAATCGATGCCGGTGCCGTTGGGCAACAATCCCAGCAGGGCGACCCGGGCGCCGTGATTGAGCACGTCTAGCATCTGGGTGAACCCTTCCGGCGCGCCTGACATTTCAAGGCCGACATCAAATCCCTCCACCATGTCGAGCTCCGCCATGACATCTTCGAGCTTTTCGTTGGCGACATTGACTGTCCTGGTCGCGCCAAGCGTTCGCGCAAGGTCAAGACGGTAATCATTCACGTCGGTCACCACGACATTTTGCGCGCCAATATGCTTGGCGATTGCTGCCGCCATAGCGCCGATCGGTCCGGCGCCTGTAATCAGTACATCTTCACCCACCATATCCTGCGCCAGCGCAGTGTGTACCGCATTGCCAAAGGGATCATACATCGATGCAATATCATCAGATATTTCATCGGGCAATTTGTACACGTTAAATGCAGGGACCGAGATATATTCGGCAAAAGCGCCGGCACGGTTCACGCCAATCCCTTCGGTTTTGCGGCACAGATGGCGGTTGCCGGCACGGCAATTGCGGCACATTCCGCACGTGATATGGCCCTCGGCGGAAACGCGGTCACCTTCCGCAAAGCCGCGCACTTCATTGCCGACTTCGACGATCTGCCCCATAAATTCATGGCCGACCACCATCGGTACCGGGATGGTTCGCTGCGCCCAGTCATCCCAATTGAAGATATGCATGTCCGTCCCGCAAATTGCAGTTTTCCTGACCCGGATGAGGACATCATTCTGGCCGCAGGTCGGCATCGGGCTGTCATCCATCCACAGGCCGGGTTCGTGCTTGGCTTTGATCAGTGATTTCATCGTGCGTACCCCTTAAGAAATAACGCCCAGCGCATGGCCGACTTTGGTGAAAGCGGCGATGGCTGTGTCGATCTGTCCATCGGTGTGCGCTGCGGAAATCTGCGTGCGGATGCGGGCCTGCCCCTTGGGCACCACGGGGTAGGAAAACCCGATTACATAAATCCCTTCATCAAGGAGTTTGGCGGCCATTGTTTGAGCAAGCTTTGCATCACCCAGCATTACCGGAATAATCGGGTGCTCGCCCGGTAATACATCAAATCCCGCTTCCACCACACCGGTGCGGAACCGCTGGGAGTTCGCAATCAGTTTCAGCCGCAAATCATCGGCCTGTTCGACCAGATCAAAAACTTTGATCGAGGCTGCCACCAGCGGCGGCGCGATAGCGTTGGAAAACAGATAGGGGCGCGCGCGCTGTTTCAGCAGATCAATCACATTCTGACGCGCGCAGATATAACCGCCCATGCCGCCGCCAAGCGCCTTGCCCAGCGTACCGGTGATAATGTCAATGCGGCCTTCGACCCCGCAATATTCCGGCGTTCCGCGCCCGTGTGCGCCAAGGAACCCGGATGCATGGCAATCATCCACCATCGTAAGCGCGCCAAATTCATCGGCCAGATCGCACAGTTCGGCGAGATTGGCGATCGTGCCATCCATCGAAAACACACCGTCAGTCACGACCAATATGTGACGTGCGCCGTCAATTTTCGCAACCGCCAGCTGAGCGCGCAAATCCGCCATATCATTATTGGCAAAGCGGTAGCGTTTGGCCTTGCACAGCCGGACCCCGTCTATGATGGAGGCGTGATTTAGGCTGTCAGAAATAATCGCGTCTTCTGCGCCCAGCAAGGGTTCAAACACTGCGCCATTGGCATCGAAACATGCGGCAAATGTGATTGCATCATCATATCCGAAAAACTCTGCAATGCGTTTCTCCAGCGTCCGGTGCAGGTCCTGTGTGCCGCAGATAAACCGGACCGACGCCATGCCGAAACCCGATGCGTGCATCGCCTGGGCAGCTGCGTCTTTCAGCTCTTGCGAATTGGCAAGGCCGAGATAGTTATTGGCGCAAAAGTTAAGCACATCACGCTGCTGGCCATGATCGTCGATCGATATGAACGTATCCTGCGCGCAAGTGAGAATGCGCTCCGGCTTGGTCAGCCCCTGCGCCTCTATATCACTTATTGTGTCATTGACGGACTGGTAAAAACTTGCAGACATCGGGGTCTTTCAAAACGAAATAACTGTCCGGCCTGTTTACCGCGTTGGCGGAGGTGGACAATATGGAAGCTATCGCGGCGCATCAGACTTGCGCAATCGTCTGTCTGCACTTTCCAAGCTGTGCGTTTGGCAGGGTATTTATGAAACACCCTGGTGATGCAAGTCTTGGCCTGCTTTTGTCCTGACGCTAAATATCGTCAGCAGAGACATATTCCTCAATATCGATCTCGCCGGCCATGCGGCCCACTGCCACTGCGACTGTCGCATCGCCGGTCACGTTCGTGGCCGTGCGCATCATGTCCATCACATGGTTGATGCCCGCGACCAATGCGACAGTTTCCAGCGGAACTCCGATTGATGTCAGCACCAATGTCAGCATGATTAGGCCGGAGCCCGGTATGCCCGCAGCGCCAACCGAACCCAGAGTCGCGGTCAATGCGATCAACACATATGAAGTCCACGTCAGATCAATTCCGTAAACCTGCGCGCCGAACACAGCGACCAGCCCGAGATACATGGCTGTGCCATTCATATTGATCGTTGCGCCCAAGGCGACGACGAAGCTAGATACGGACCGGGAAACACCCAGATTGCGCTGCACGCAGCGCAGAGTGACGGGCAGCGCGGCGTTGGAGGATGCAGTTGAAAACGCGACCACCTGTGCATCCACTATGCCGCGATAGAAATCCACAATCGGCAGTTTCGCAATGAATTTGATAATCGCCGGATAGACGAAGAGAATGATGATAAAGCAGCCAAGGTAGTTCAGGCCGATCACCTGCAGCAGGCCAATCAGGACGGCAGGGTCCAAAGTGCCCGCGACCCAGACCATCAGCGCGAATACGCCGAACGGGGCGAGCTCCATCACAATCATCGTCATACGCTGCATCACTGCCGAACCGGCATCCATCGCTTTGACGATGGGCAGGGCTTCCCGGCCCGCCATCAATACTGAAATACCAAACAGCAGTGCGAAGATGATCAGCGGGAGAACCTGCCCCTCTGCCATCGTGGCAACGGGGTTATCCGTCACCATAGACAGGATCATATCAACAGCGGTTGTTGTGGCCGGTTCCGGCACGCTTGCACCTTCGGGCAATTCGATATTCAGCCCGATACCCGGCTGGGTAACGGTTGCGAGCGTCAGGCCCAGCGACACGGACAGTGCGGCGGTTCCGCCAAATATCATCAAGGCCTTGCCGCCGACATTGCCGAGTTTTTTCAAGTCACCCAGCGCCGCGATGCCCGATACGAGCGAGAAGAAGATCAGCGGCACAATCAGCATTTTGATCGCTTTGATGAACAGATCACCGATCCATTTGATACTTTCCGGACTGGCGCCGCCAAACAGCGCAAATTCCTTCCATACCCAGCCGAACACCGTTCCCAAAACCAGTGCCCCGATAACGCGCTGCCACAGGGGGATGGAAAACCAGAGTTTGAACATCATTATTCCTCACAGATGAAGGGCGGCGAGCTTCTGCCAAGGCGCGCCATTGGCGAAAACCCTTTATCAGTCAAATGCCCCTAGGCGAATGACCAGATGTTTCGCCCGCCGCGCGCGGTCAGCGTACCTTTGGCACCGTGTACATCGGCGGAGGCTTCCCTCAGCCGCCCAATTGCGTCACTATCGCCTGACGGGACTATGGCTATGGCGCGCGTTGCCGCATCGATGCGGGCGATAACAACGCCGTGTTTTGGTGCGCCGTTGCGGTCAAACACGATCGTATAGGTTTCCAAGGTTGCTGGCCCGCTATATTCGCCGATCATATTTGGCACATCGCCGCGTAGGGCGTCGGCATCTGCCTGAAAGTCGAAATCCTGCGGGAATGTACCGGCAGGCTGCGGCGTTTTGGTCAGCACGATCGTGTGATTATGCGTGGCATAGCCGCCATTGGCGAACAGCAGTCCATTCGTGCCTTTTTTACGCAGAGCCTCCACCATACACGCCGCCGCATGGGTCATATAATTGCCGATCGGCCCGCCGCCGAAAGTCAATCCGCCAAACACTGTCATGGTCCGGTCTGCACGGATGCCCAGCACGCGCCGCGCCATTTTGGGCACAATCGGGAAGCAGGAATAGATTTCCATATGGTCAAAGTCACTCGCTGACATTGCATTCAGTTCGAGCGTTTTGGTGAGCGATACCGCCATGCTGGCAGAGGATGCATAATCCGGCCGGTTGAGCGGATCTGCCGCCTCATGTGCGGCAGCGCCTCTGCCAACATAGATGATGCGTTCATCGTTCAGACCTGCTCGGCGTGCTACGGCGAGGCTGGTGACAATGACTGCCGCCCCTTGATTAACCGCTGCATTGGCGACCTGAAATTTGGTATAGGGAAAGGCGATCGGGCGGTTTTCGGCCGTGGGCTCGGTAATCTCCGCGGCCGTGCGGCTGCGGCGTATCCATGCATGTTTATTGCTGGCGGCAACATCCGACATGCCCGCCCAGATGGTGCCGCTTTCCGCTTGCGCTTGCGCCAATGTCTGCCCGTAACGAGCGCGTGCCGCATTTTCGAACAGCGGATAGACATCAGTGGGCGTGATCAGCCCATATGCATGGCGCGGCTGCGGCGTGATTGATGTGCGCTTGGGGTAGGGGCCTTTGCTGACCTCCGCGCCCAAAGCAGCGGGTGCAGCTGCGGCTTCGGCCCTGCGCTTGCCCGCAGTCCGGAGCGCCTCTGCGCCGACGATCAGCGCGACATTTGCCTCACCCCGGCCAATTGCGTTGGCGGCTTCATTGATTAGCAGGATTGGGCTGTCACCTGTGGGCGATGGTGTTTCGCGCGCGGTACTTGGTGAAAGGCCCAATGCGTTTGAGACGCCTTCGACCAGAGTGCCCGTCAGTTCCGGGAAAGACAACTGGTTGACGATACCAAGCCAGTCGGTCTGGTATAGGATTCCTTCACCCCCATCTGCGCCCGCTGCGCGGCTGGCGGCCACCATCAATTCCAGCGAGTCCTTTCCGTCCGCGCCGGTTTCCGCGCGGTCGTTAATCTGGCCGCAGCCGATGATCACGGGAATACGCGCCGTATCGCCCAGCTTGGTGCCGGTCATGGTTCAGACCGCAACCACTGTCTGTTTGATCGCGCCAAAGATACTGTGACCATCCTTGTCCTTCATTTCCACTTTGACGGTGTCGCCAGGTTTCATGAAAGGCGTTCTGGCCGCACCGTAATTGATCGTTTCGATCATCCGTATCTCGGCAATGCAGCTATAGCCTGCGCCGCCTTCGCTTACCGGTTTGCCGGGGCCGCCATCTGCGCCTTTGTTAGACACCGTGCCCGAACCGACGATAGTGCCCGCGCCTAGATTGCGGGTTTTCGCCGCATGGGCTACCAATTGCGCCAGATTGAATGTGGCATCGACACCCGCATCTGCGCGCCCGAACGGTTCACGGTTGTAATCGACGCAGAGCGGCAAGTGAATGAGGCTGTCCTGCCATGCATCGCCCAGTTCGTCAGGTGTCACCGCAACGGGTGAAAACGCGCTTGAGGGTTTGGATTGGAAGAACCCAAACCCCTTGGCCAGTTCGCCCGGGATTAGACCGCGTAGCGAAACATCATTGACCAGCATGACCAGCTTGATTTGGCCGGCTGCATCCTTGGCAGATGCGCCCATCGGCACATCACCCGTGATTACGGCCACTTCGCCTTCCATATCGCATCCCCATGCCTGGTCGCCCAGCGGAATATCATCGCGCGGACCAAGGAAAGTATCGCTGCCGCCCTGATACATCAGCGGGTCATGATAAAAACTGTCAGGTACCTCTGCACCGCGTGCTTTGCGGACCAGTTCGACATGGTTGATATAGGCGCTGCCATCGGCCCATTGATAGGCGCGCGGAAGCGGCGAATGCGCCTCGTGTTCGTGGAAGCGTTCGCATGGCACGCTGTGATGTTCAACACTGCGATACAGCACATCCAGATCGCCAGAAACCTCATCCCAATTGTCGAGCGCATATTGCATGGTCGGAGCGATATTATCAGCGGCGCAATAGCGAGTGATGTCTTTGGACACGACAACCAGCTTACCATCACGCGTGCCGTCTTTGATCGATGCGAGTTTCATAGGCGGTTACTCTCCTGCAGGTTGTATATAGTCGGGGCTATCGGTTTGGTTGTCTGGAAATGCCCGCTCGAATTCGGGCAAAGCAAGGCATGCCGCTTCGATGCGCGTGGTATGCGGTTTGTCGCTCAGATCATAGTCGAACTTGCGCGCATTATAGATTTGCGGCAGCAAGACCACTTCGAACAATCCGGGCCGATCAAACAGGAAATCACCTGTGTGCAATTGCGCCAGACGCTGCTCGACCGGGCCCAGTGTGCGGGACAGCCAGTGGCGGTACCAGATGGCGATGTCGTCCTGCGCATGGCCAAGCGGATCGGCCAGATAGCGCAGCACCGGCAAATTATTGATCGCGTGAATTTCAGTCGCGATTGCGTGGGCCAATTCGCGCACGGTGTAACGATCTTCCGAACCGGCGGGCAGCAGCGGGGGGTCAGGATAGGCTTCTTCCAGCCATTCCAGCAGCGCCATCGATTGCGCGCGGTCGCGGCCATCCGCTTCCAGCATGGGTACGCTGCCAAACGGGTTGCGCGCTGTGAAGGCCTCACCCTTTTGTTCAGACGTGCGCAGATCGACCGGAATGTTTTCGTATTCCAGTCCTTTCAGATTAAGCGCAATCCGCAATCGGTAGCTGGTCGAACTGCGAAAATATCCGAACAGTTTCATCAAAACGCAGCCAGCCCGGTAATCGCGCGGCCAAGGATCAACGCGTGGACATCATGCGTGCCTTCATACGTATTGACCGTTTCGAGATTCACCATATGGCGGATGACTTGGTATTCCTCGCTGATACCATTGCCGCCATGCATGTCGCGCGCAGTACGTGCGATATCTAGCGCCTTGCCGACATTGTTGCGTTTGACGATGCTGATCATTTCCGGGGCAAATTCGCCGGAGTCCATCAATCGCCCAACTTGCAATGATGCCTGAAGGCCAAGGCCAATATCGCTCATCATGTCGGCAAGCTTTTTCTGGAACAGCTGGGTATTCGCCAGCGGCCGCCCGAACTGGTGCCGATCAAGGCCGTATTGGCGCGCTGCGTGGAAGCAGAATTCTGCCGCGCCCATGCTGCCCCAGCTAATGCCGTAGCGCGCGCGGTTAAGACATCCGAATGGGCCCTTCAGGCCTTGCACATCGGGCAGAAGCGCACTGGCGGGCAGCTTCACCTCGTCCATCATGATCATGCCGGTGGTCGATGCGCGCAGCGACAGCTTGCCATCAATCTTGGGTGCAGAAAGCCCAGCCATACCCTTTTCCAGAACAAAGCCGCGAATACCATCGCCATGCGCTTCGCTTTTCGCCCAGACGATGAATATATCGGCAAAAGGCGAATTGCTGATCCATGTTTTAGCGCCGGACAAAGAATATCCATCGCCATCTTTTTTGGCATATGTCCGCATGCCGCCCGGGTCAGAGCCCGCATCGGGTTCGGTCAGGCCAAAGCAGCCGATCAATGCACCGCTGGCAAGGCCAGGCAAATATTTCTGGCGCTGTTCTTCTGATCCGTAGGCGTGAATCGGGTACATCACCAGGCTCGATTGGACCGAGGCCATCGACCTGTAACCGGAATCCACCCGCTCAATTTCGCGGGCGATCAAACCGTAGGCGACATAGCTGGCACCTGCGCCGCCATAATTTTCCGGCACCGTCGCGCCCAGCAGGCCCGCTTCGCCCATCAGCGGGAACAATTCCGGCGCGCTGACCTCGTTGCGGTACGCCTCTCTCACACGCGGCTGCAATTCGCTCTGGGCGAAACCGCGCGCCGCATCGCGGATCATCCGCTCTTCTTCGGTGAGCTGGGATTCCAGATTGAAGGGGTCTTCCCAATTGAATGGTGCCATGCCGGCCATAGTTACTCCTGAAACCAGTTTTTTCTGTTTCTTGCAGTGTTGGCCATGCGCCGCAAGTGCGCTGTGTTCAAGCCATGTTGCGCTGCGTTGCTGCATGAAGGGCCAGCGTGCGTTCCGCTTCGCGCAGATGGAGTATCTCGGTCATCCGGCCATTGACTGTAATGACCCCTTTTCCGGTGTTTTCCGGCGCAGCGAAGGCATCGCAAATCATCTGCGCAGCAGCGACTTCGGCCTCCGACGGGCTGAAAGCGGTATTGGCAATGGCAATTTGTTTCGGGTGAATTAGCGTCTTGCCGTCAAAGCCCATATCCGCACCCTGTCGGCATTGTTGCAAGAAACCGGTTTCATCGGCCAGATCGTTAAACACGCCGTCAATGATCATAAGCCCGCCCGCTCGCGCTGCGACTACTGCCTGTGTGAGTAGCGGGGTAATGGCACTGCGCTGGGTGTCCAGTCTACAGCGCATTTCAAGCGCAAGATCATTGGTGCCAACGACCAACGTTGTGACCCCTTCATCAAGGGCATCGTCGGTCAATTGAGCAATATTGAGGAAGGCAGTACACGTCTCAAGCATAGCCCATAATTCGATCTTACCACCAGTTGCGTTGCGGTAACGGACCAATTCTTCATGAGAGGATATCTTTGGCAGCAATATCGCGTCTACGGTGGTATCCCGTAACACTGCGCAGTCTTCGATGCCCCAATCGGTTTCCAGCCCATTGACCCGCACCACCAGTTTTCGGTGGCCGAAACCGCCCTCATTGATTGCAGACACGGCAGCCAGACGGGCTTGCGCCTTGGCCTCGGGCGCGACCGCATCTTCCAGATCGAGGATAACCGCGTCGCACTGCAGCGTGCGGGCCTTGGCAACTGCGCTAGCGCGGTCAGCAGGAACATAGAGCGCGCTGCGCAAGGGGCGGATACTGCCGGTCATGCGCCGCTACAGCTTGCCGAATTTACCTTCGTAACCGGTTGTATCATCGGCAGCGAGAAACCTGGCTTGCTCGGTCCAGTTATCGCGCCGGATGCGCCCCTGGAAACGGCCCATCTTCGCATCAATCGCGTCGATATCGGTGTCGGACCATTCGGCAATCTGGGTGAAGCGGGTCACGCCGTTTTCATGGAGCAGCGCCACCAGTTTAGGGCCGACGCCTTTGATACGCGATAGATCATCCATCACTGTTTTTGGGGGGGTGACAGACGCTGTATCAGCGAGATCTTCAGACTTCAACGGGCCCGCCCGTTCAGCTGCGGGCGGGGCATTTATCAGCGCCTCATTACGCGGCGCAGCGCCTTTGCCTTCGTCCAAAATATCGGAAGAATCGGTCGTGACGCTGGTGCGCCGCATCGCGACAAAGACCCACCACGCGACGAGAAACCCGATGATCAGGGCGATTACGAACACAGGCCAATTGGCTTCGACAAGTTGTATCATGGGGCGATATCCTCTCCTTCAGGGGTTTCAGACGGGGCCGCCGCGCTTGGCGTGATGCGGCCCCACATGGCTGCACCAATGCCAAATCCGGCGATATAGGTCGCAAGCAGCAGGACTATGAGTTCAAACCAGATCGGCATTATTCGCACCTCATCTTTGGTATCATCGCGCATTTCATCACCGCGGGCCGGGCGTATCAATCGGCGTGGGAGCGAGCGGTTCTGTGGCGATCACAGAAAATTCGATACGGCGATTGGCCGGATCGGCGGGGTCGAGCCCATCGACCGGCTCGCCCGAACCGACACCCCGCGTCCGCAATCCATCCCGCGGAATGCCGCGCTGTATCAAGGCATTACGAACCGCGATAGCGCGCTCTCGTGATAGTGCGAGGTTGCCCGGTTCTGGCCCCGAATTATCGGTATGGCCAACCACCGCGATGATACTGCCAAGGCAAGGGCGTAACGCCGCAGCCACTTCATCTAGCAGGCTGATACTGGCGGCATCCATCGCGCTGCTTGACTCTTCAAACCGGATCGTTCGGGCGCGCAGCAGGGCCTCTACATCATCCTGACACCGGGTTGGCTTCAATACCGCCGTACCGCTTTGCGCCACCATCGTCCCATCGGCCCAGCGGATGCCACCAACACCCGGTATTGCGCCGATAGATTGCGCGATATCAGCGCGGGTTTTCTCGTCCAAATCCTCTCCGCCGCTGAGTAACGGATGACGGCTGGGCCAGCCATTGGCGGTGACAAATTCGGCCCGGACCATTGCGGCATCGGAGGCAGAAATAACCCGGGCTGCCTCACCCGACAGACTCGCCGTAAAGTCGCCCGCAGTCCATCCATATCCGGCAAAATAAGCGGCGCTGACGGTCAACGCGCCAGCGATAATCGCAATAGAAGGGCGAATAGGCATGCACAGTCTTTAGCCGCCCACTTCCCCCGCGCAAAGGGGGCGTGTTTTGTTTATATGCTATTCGCCGGTTTTATGCGACAGACCTATTCCGCAGGACTACTCTTCGGGGCCTATGCTCCTAACCTATTCCCCCGGCTCGCCCCGCAGGCTCTGCGCGACATCGGCGAGCCGGACAAATTCCTGCCGCCAATAATCGCCCGATCCGCCCGCAAGCGTCTTGATTTCGCCAAAGCCATAATCATTCAGCAGCGGATCAGCGCGCAGCTTCTGGCCAAACGCCGCCACCGCCGTGGCAAAGGCAAAATCGCCGCGCGGGCTGCGCGCTTCACGCAAAGCAGAGGCGGGCACCACCGTATCGATCAGTTTCGACGTTTCCCCGTCCGGCATTTTGTAGCGTAATTTGATATAGGCCACTTCGCTGATATTGGGGTTTTCCATCTTGGCACTCGCCGCGGCGCCATAACGGCGCGGCGATACCCAGCCGGTCTGGCCAGCGGGCACAATCTCGTAAATCGCGGTAACCTGGTGCCCGGCGCCGATATCGCCCGCATCGACCGCGTCATTGTTGAAATCCTCGTCCCGCAGCGCGCGGTTCTCATATCCAATCAGGCGGTACTGGCTGACCATAGCGGGATTAAATTCGACCTGAATTTTCACATCCTTGGCGATGGTGAACAGGGTGGAAGACATTTCATCACCCAGCACCTTTTTCGCTTCCAGTGCGCTATCGATATAGGCATAATTGCCATTGCCGTGATTGGCGATCTGCTCCATCAGGGCTTCGTTATAATTGCCGGTGCCAAAACCCAGCGTGGTGAGTGTAATGCCCGTATCGCGCTTTTTCTCGATCAGTTCGATCAGCGCCTCCTGACTGCGCAACCCGACATTGAAATCACCATCAGTGGCCAAAATCACGCGGTTGACACCGCCGTCGATCATATTGTCTTCGGCGATCTGGTAGGCAAGCTGGATACCCGCGCCGCCTGCGGTCGATCCGCCCGCTTCAAGGCTGCCCAGAGCGCGGCGGATTTGCCGTTCATCATTGGTCGGCTCCAGCACCAGACCGGCGGCACCGGCATAGACCACGATGGAGACTTTATCCTGCGGCGATAGTTCGCTTGCCAACCCCGCCAATGCAGTTTTGACCAGCGGCAATTTATCCGGGCTGCCCATCGATCCTGACACATCCATCAAGAATACCAGATTGGCAGGAGGGCGGTCTTCACGCGGCAGATCATATCCGCGCAGGCCGATCCGCAGCAGGCGCGTATTCTCATTCCACGGAGTCAGCGCCATATCGGTATTGACGCTGAACGGGGTGCTGCGGTCCGCTGGTTTGGCATAATCATAGCGGAAATAGTTGATCATTTCCTCTGTCCGCACGGCGGCGCGCGGCGGTTTCTGCCCCTGGCTCAGGAAACGCCGTGTATTGGCATAGGCGCCGGTATCGACATCGACAGAGAATGTGGAAAGCGGTTCTGCTGCGGCAATTTTGACAGGCGACACTTCCTCGCCATCATATTGCTCGCGGCCCGGATCGGCTGCGATGATAACCGGCGGGAAATAACGATATACAGGGCTTGTATCTGTGTTTTCTGAACTGACGAGCGGCGCGGGCGCAGATACATCACCCCCGATTTTGTGGCCGGTGACGGTAATCTGACTGCGCGAAGCGGCCACTGACATCGGAGGCGGCGGCGCGGCCGCGACCGGCGGGGTTGGCGCGCTTGCAATGTCATCGCTCGCTGTGCCATTTGGCCCGGCGGCACAGCCTCCCAATAAAGCCGCCATAGAAACACCCGCAACACTCGCCATAAACCGCATCAGATCCACTCCCCTAAATCCTGAAATCGATCCGCCAAACATGATTGCGCGCCGTGAACAGCGACTGAATGATGCGGCCAGCAAAGTGACAGATAGGCGTGTTCGCGGTTCATCTTGCCGAGGCAAAGCCTGACAGAAATTGTAGGGAAGGGACACATGGGACACAGTATAAAGGTTAAAACTTTGGCGGTGCCGGGGAGGGGGGAAAGCGGGTAACCAAACCGGGCAACCGGCGCAAAAGAGGCGCAAAAGAGAAGGATCGGGCGGTGACATTTCCGCAAATTAGCTGACATGTGCGATGTAGGAAATTGCAGCATGTCAGATCCGTCACCCCTCAATCCACCACACTTTTTTTAAACAATACCCGGTCATCCGGCCCGAAGCCTTTGCGCCAGATGACCCAGCCATATGTAGCGAGAATGGCGGGGATACCGAACAGCAGTTCGGCCCATTCGGGCAGCCATGTCGCGGCAAATCCTACCACTACGGCGGGGGCAGCGGCCCAGACCAGCGGCCAGCGTAGCGGGTTGACGCGGTGGCCGAGCAAACGGGCGAGGAACAGCGCCTTGACCAGCGACATCGTCCCCAGCGCCAGCATCAGAGCAGCCGCAGCGGCAGCCGCCTTAAACGGCTCGCCATAGCCGAAATGCTCCGCCAGCATGATCAACGCCACGGTCAGTACGCCCTGCAGCACGATGGTGCTGATTGAAATCCACAGGTTCCTCAGCCGCGCAATATAGACCAGCACCGCCTCGCACACCACTGCGGTGCCCGCGACGACCTCCGCCGCCAGCAAAAATGCCAGCGCGCCAGTGCCGCCGACAAAATCCGGGCCAGTCAGCCCCATCACGGCCTCGCCCGGAACGCCCAATGCCAGCGCGATCGCCGCCTGTGCAGCGATGATCCAGAAGCCCACCTGGCAGACTTGTGACGCGATCGCCGCGTAGTTTTTGGTTTTCAGATTCTTGGTAATTACCGGGCCAAGGATCGGTTCGAAGCTCGTTTTCAGCTTCTGCGGCAGACTGGCGATTTGCTGCGCCATCCAGTAAATCCCGACCGCAGAAGGGCCAGCGAACAGGCCGAGAATAAAAATATCGAGCCGCCGTGTGCCCCATTCGATCGCGTCTGCGGTTACCAGCGGCAATGCGCGCCACACCATTATGCCAAGCCTTGCTGGCGCCGGCCGCCAGCCTTTGGGCAATCCGTAGGTCCGCAGGAAGGACCACAGGCCGACCAGCAATCCAGCATAAATTGATATCAGATAGGCCATCGTCAGGCCGTTTTCGGGGATATAGTAAAACAGCACCCCCGCCATGATCGAAATCGTCCACGGTTCCACCACCGCCCGCGCGCGTACGGTCGTGGCTATATCATATCTATAGGCCTGCGCGGCGAGGACAATCTCGGTCAGCGCAAAGGCAGGAATGGCCCAGACAATCAGCCGGTCGAGATCGGTAAATGCGCCGCTGGGGAACATCGCGGCAGGGATGAAATAGAGCGTCATCGCAGGGATGGCGGAGAGTAAGACCGCAACCAATAGTGCATCGAACACCAGCGCGGAGGGGTGCTCGTCGCTCTCCGCCAACCGCAATGCCAGCCCCCGTTTCTCGCCCAGTGAACAGGCGAGCGCGATCAGTTCGATAACCACCAGGGCAAACGCGAAAACGCCCAGTGCTTGTGTGCCGTAAAGCCGTCCGGCGATAAACAGAAAGGGTATCCGCGCCAGCAGGCGGAGCAGGAAGCCGAACATATTGGTCCGTCCGCCTTTCGCGAGCGCGGCGATGTCGTCCTGATTGCTGTCCTCGGACTTTCGCGCGTCCGGAGTGGTGGGCGTGGTCAACTATCAGGCTCGCTTTCGGCATGCTCGGCGCGCAGCGGGCGCGAAAGCAATCCGGCAACCACTTCACGCGCATCGCCGCCTTGCAGCAAATGGTGCACAGCGGCGACAATCGGCATGGCGATGCCGCGCGTCTCTGCCAATGCGCTCAGTACCGGCGCGGTATGGGCGCCCTCTGCCACTGTATGCCGGTCAGCCATCAAAGCGGCTGCGGACTGTCCTTCGCCGAGCGCTTTACCGAGCGAGAAATTCCGGCTGGAGGTAGACGAGCAGGTCAGCACCAGATCGCCAAGCCCGCACAGCCCGGCCAGCGTATCGCGCCGCGCGCCCAGTGCCTCACCAAAGCGAAGCATTTCAGCATAGCCGCGCGCGATCAGGGCAGCGCGTGCGTTCTGGCCCAGCCGCAATCCGTCCACCACGCCGCAAGCAATTGCGAGCACATTCTTTACCGCGCCGCCGATCTCCGCACCGACGACATCGTCCGAATAATAGGGGCGGAAGGCAGCGCGCGCGATCGCGGGTTTGAGCCGCGCCCATTGGTCCTCTCCGCCTGCGCAAGCCAGCGTTACGGCGGTTGGCAGGCCATCAGCCACTTCATGGGCGAATGTCGGGCCCGACAGGATGGCGATATCGCTGCCGGGGCAGACATTTTTTGCAACATCATTCATCAGGCGGCCCGATCCCGCCTCGATACCTTTGCTGCACAGCACCAGATCGCGCGGATGACGCGCAAGCGTGCCCAAAACTGCGCCGAGATGCTGCGCGGGCGTAACAGCCAGGACGATATCGCAAACAGCCAGATCGGCGATATCGCTCGCCGCGCGGATCGTGGGTGCAAGCGTGGCGGAAGGGAGGAACAGGCTGTTGGTGCGGCTGGCATTGATTTGCGCCACCAGCTCCGTCTCGCGCACCCACAGCATTACATTGCGGCCATCGCTTGCCAGCATTTGCGCCAGCGCCGTGCCCCATGCACCGCCGCCCAATACGCCGATAGTGTCAGCCGTCTGGCTCATGCTTTTGCTCCTGCACCGCGCACCGGCTCGGCATCGGGATCAAGCGGCCAGCGCGGCCGTGCGGATACGTCAAGCGGATCCGATTGACCAGTGATGAAGCGTTCTGCGCCCGCCCAGGCAATCATCGCGGCATTGTCGGTACACAGCGCCATCGGCGGCGCGCTGAAGGCCATATTACGCTTCGCGGCAAATCCCTCCAGAGCCGAGCGGATCGCGGTGTTGGCCGCGACCCCGCCCGCAACCACCAGAGCTGGCAGAGATGCGCACCGATCCAGCGATAGGGCCAGCCGGTCAAGCAGACAATCAATCGCCGCATGCTGGAAACTGGCTGCAATATCGGCGTTCTGGTGCTCGCCGCTTTCTTTCGCGCGCAGGACCGCGCTTTTAAGACCAGCGAAGCTGAAATGCGGTTCCTTGCTTTTCAATAAGGGGCGCGGCAGGGGCACCGCCCTGGCATCACCCGTCAGCGCCAGCTGTTCCAATGCAGGACCGCCAGGATAGCCAAGCCCCAAAATCTTGGCGCTTTTATCAAATGCCTCGCCCAGCGCATCATCAATCGTTGTCGCCAGGCGGCGATATTTGCCTACCCCGTCAACCTGCAAAATCTGGCAATGTCCGCCCGATACCAGCAGCAGCGCATAGGGAAATTGAAGGCGCGCATCGGCAAGGCGCGGGCTAAGCGCGTGCCCTTCCAGATGATTGATCGCCAGCAACGGTTTGTCCGCTGCCATCGCCAAGGCTTTCGCGCTGACGAGCCCGACCATTACGCCGCCAATCAGGCCTGGCCCGGCGGTGGCGGCAACCGCGTCAAGATCGGCCAAGTCCAGACCCGCTTCGGCCATCACATCGGCAATCATCGGCGCCAGTTTTTCCGCATGGGCGCGTGCGGCGATTTCGGGCACCACTCCGCCATAGGGTGCATGCGCCTCGGTCTGGGAGGCAATCCGCTCGGCAATAATCTGCCGCTGCGTCGTGACCAGCGCCACCGCAGTTTCGTCACAACTGGACTCAATTCCCAGGATTATCGCCATGACACTTTCCCTTAGCGACTTGAGTGGGTAGAGCAAGCAGCGCCATGTCGAACCGATCCGAAAATGCAGCCGCTTCGCCTGTAAAACTCCGGCTGGGCACACGCCAGTCCCCGCTCGCAGTCGCCCAGGCAGAAGAAACGCGTCGCCGCTTATGCGCAGCACATGGCTGGCACGAAGGCGCGGTTGAACTGGTGAAGGTTCGCGCATCGGGGGATAAAATACAGGATCGGCCGCTGGCGGATATCGGCGGCAAAGCGTTATGGACGCGCGAGCTGGACATCTGGCTGGCAGAAGGCAAAATTGACGCCGCCGTCCATTCGATGAAAGATGTCGAGACATTGCGCCCTGCCAGTCTCACCATAGCTGCGATCCTGCCACGCGCTGATGTGCGCGACGTGCTGATCGGTGCAGCATCGGTTCGTGCAATCCCGCCGGGCGCTGTAATCGGGACCAGCGCGCCGCGCCGGGCCGCGCAAATGTTGCATCACCGCTCCGATTGCAAAATTGTCTCGTTCCGCGGCAATGTCGCGACACGGCTGGCGAAACTGGCTGCGGGTGAGGCGGAGGTGACGCTGCTGGCCGCTGCCGGGCTTTCACGGCTGGGTGAAACCGGTACGGGAACGCCGCTGGCGGCGGAAGAATGGTTGCCCGCCCCCGCACAGGGCGCAATCGGTATCGAATGCAATACCGCTGATACACATATGCGCGATCTGATTGCGCCGATAAATCACGCCGACAGCTATGCCACTGTCATGGCGGAGCGCGCTCTGCTCGAAGCGTTGGGCGGCACATGCCACAGCCCGATTGCGGTTTTGTGCGCGCAGGAAGGCGGCAAAATCCACATGACAGCATCGGTGTTCAGCAGCGACGGTGCAGAGCGTGTCGATGGCCAGGCGCGGTTCGATGCCGGTGACCTGGATGCGCCGCGCGCGATGGGTGCTGATCTGCTCGCCCGGGCGAGCGAGCGGGTCAGGGCACTTTTTTCGGCCGCATGACGGCATTGCTATGACCGTAGCGTTATGAGCGGCAGACAACCGTATCCGATAGTGGCCATTCGCGGCGAGCCGGGCCTTTCGCAGACGCTGTCGCTGGCCGCCGCGCGCAACCTTGATATCACCGGCATACCGTTATTCGAAGTCCATCCCGCCACGTGGACGGTGCCGCCCCTTACGGATTTTGACGGTCTCCTGATCGGGAGCGCCAATGCCATCCGCCACGGCGGTTCCGCTCTTAACAAGCTGATCGATTTGCCCGTATTCGCTGTTGGACACAAGACAGCCACCGCCGCGCGTAACGCCGGTTTCACCATTGCCCATGTCGGGGAGGGCGGGCTTCAATCGGTGCTGGATCATGAGGCCGCGCATGCGAAGCGGTTCCTGCGTTTATCCGGGCATGAGCGGGTGCCCCTGAAACTGCGCCCTGCACAGAAAATCAAAGAGGTTGTGACCTATTTCAATTATGCGGTTCCAGCGCCTGAGAAGCTGGCTATGGAATTGGCCGGCGGCGGTATCGTGATGCTGCATTCCGCGGCTGCGACCGGCCATTTCATTAGCGAATGCGAGCGTTTAGGGCTGGACCGGCGGCGCATAACGCTGGCAGCCCTTGGTCCCCGGATTACCGAACATGCGGGCAGCGGATGGGCGGGCATTCACATTGCCAGCGCGCCCAATGATGCGGCCTTGCTCACCACCGTAAAATCGTTGGCGCTGGCCTTGGGCCGAAACATCTGCCAATGATTAGGGACCAAAGCGTCACATACAATACGGACCATAATGGACAGACAGCCTTCCAAGCCCCGCAATAGCGGATCCATGCAAGCCATAGTGGGCACGACCTTATGCGCGTTCCTGCTGGGTGCATTGATTGTCGGGTATTTTACTTGGGATGATACCCCCGCCTTTCTGGGCGGCGATAGCGCAGCACAAACACCATCGGCAGAGGCATCAGCGCAAGCTGCTGAAACGGCACTGGCCGATGCAGCGGTGACGCTTGCCGGTGCGACCGATGGGCGCGCAGAGGCGGCTGAAGGTGTCGAAGAGGCTGCCGAGGTGGTTACAGAAGCCGTTTCGAGAGTGGCAAACCAGCAAGGCGGTTTGGATCAACGCCTGGCCGCCGCAGAGCAGAGACTGGCGCGGCTTGACCTGCAAGCGCAGGCGGCATCGGGTAATGCGGGCCGTGCCGAGGGATTATTGATCGCCTTTGCCGCACGGCGCACGCTGGAGCGCGGTGAGCAGCTCGGCTATCTGGCGGATCAGTTGCGGCTGCGTTTTGGCATGGCGCAGCCAGAGGCGGTGCGCACGGTTGTGGAAGCCTCTGCTGATCCGATCCGGCTCGACCAGCTTATCGCCCGCTTTGCCGGTTTGGAATATGATCTGGTCGCAACCGAGCAGGGGCCGTCACTCGACCGGTTCCGGCGCGAAATCAGCCAATTATTTGTGATCCGCCGCGAAAGCACCCCATCTACCCGGCCCGACAGAGCACTCAACCGGGCCCGTTTGTCGCTCGAAAACGGCCGGATACAAAGCGCGATTGATGAAGTGCTGACTTTGCCGGGGGCCAAAAAGGCGGAAGATTGGATTGATGATGCGCGGCGCTATATCCGCATACAGTCGGCGCTCGATATTCTTGAAACATCGGCTGTTCTTGAAACCAGCGGATTGCGGGACCGGACGGGCACGGTGATTGAACAACCCAGCCCCGCCGACATTGGCGGCGATGAATAGCGCAAAATATCCCGCGTGATCAGGCTTTCAGCAGCTCCGGCAAGTCACCGCTAACCCCGCGGGCTTCGTCCATGAACCAATTTTTTATGGCCGGCGTGCGCTGGACACCGCTCATACCCAAACGGCGGATGGCCGATGCGGCTTTGCCCGGTACGCCAAACAGGCGGGTCAGACCGTCCGTGGCGAGCGCAACCATGAAGCTGTCGAGCCCGCGCCAATTTTCATATCGCCGGAGCAATTGGGCATCGCCCGGCTCCAGCCCAAGCCGCATTCCATCGGCGATCACGTCGACCAATGCCCCGACATCGCGCAGCCCCAGGTTCAGGCCTTGACCCGCAATTGGATGGATGCCGTGCGCAGCATCGCCAATCAAGGCCAGCCGCTGACCCGTGATCCTCGCAGTATGATGGAAACCCAGCGGATAGGACGAGCGAGCGGTGGCCGAGGTAACCTCACCCAGAATATCGCCCATGCGTTTCTGTACTTCAGCCAGAAATGCCCGGGCCGATAGCTTGAGCGTTCCTTCCGCGTCGGCCTCGTCCACGGTCCACACCAAAGCACTGCGATGCAAACCGTCCGGTAGACCCCGCATTGGCAAAAGAGCGAACGGACCTGACGGATAGAAAATTTCCCAGGCAACCTGATCATGCGGCTCCGCGTGAGTAAGGCCGGAAATGATCGCCCGGTGGCTGTAATTCCATTTCGCCATCACGATGCCTGCGGCTTCGCGTGTGGGTGAGCCGCGCCCTTCGGCAGCGACCATAAGCTTTCCGGCCAATATACGCCCGTTTGCCAGACAGGCTGATACGCCGTGCTCACCCCGGATACGCTGAGTGACTTCTGATTGCGCGTGCCACGCGATCAGCGGTTCTTTGTCGGCAGCATCGAACAGTGCACTGCGCAATTCGCGGTTGGCGAACATCCGGCCCAGCGATCCCTCCCCCTCGGCCGGAGTGAAATCTATAGCCCCCGGCTTCATCTGGTCATTTACCGCGATGGAGGCAATCGGGCTGCCATGCGGCTCCAGCCGGTCCGCCAGCCCGATATTGGTGAACAGGTTCCAGCTCGCGGTCGAGATAGCCGATGCGCGTCCGTCGAAACCCTGCGCCAACAGATCCGCAGGATCGGCGCGGTCGACCACATGGCTGGATATACCCTGACGCGCAGCAGCCAGAGCGAGCGTCATCCCGGTCAGACCGCCGCCGAGAATTACCAAATCACGCGTATCATTCATATCGTCCATATTGGGCCTTATCGGTTGTTCTGCTGCACCGGCGGGGTGCGCCTGTGGTTCACAGTAATAACCCGGTCAGCATGGCGCAATGCTTCGGGACGGTGTGTGACGAGCAAGATCGAGAACCGGTCGCGCTGACGGAACAGATTGGCCAGAACCTGCCGCTCAAGCTCTACATCCAGCGCATTCGTCGCCTCGTCCAGAATCAGGAATCGCGGTGCGTTGATGACAGCTGCCGCGATACACAGACGTTGCCGTTCTCCGCCCGATAGATTGCCTCCCCGGTCACCCACGCTGCTGTCGAGCCCGCCCGGCAACCCGCTAACAAACGCGGCAATTTCTGCCGTTTCCAACGCTTGCCATATCGCATCATCGCTGACCCCGTTATGATGCCAGGTCAGATTGTCCCGAATACTTGCATCGAATAAAAATGGGTCTTGCGGTAAATAGCAGATGTGGCGGCGCCATCTGGCGAAATCCGTTTCAGTGGACAGAACGGTACCATTGACGGCGATCGTGCCCGATGCAGGCGGTAATAAACCGGTGATGATATCCAGAACGGTCGTTTTGCCAGAGCCTGACGGACCGTTCAGGGCAACGATATCACCTGCACCGACATGCAGGTCAAAGGCTTTGACAGCGGCCCTCTCTGGCAGCGTGCCTGCGCTATGGCTGAAACAGATATTGGACAGGGTCAACTGGGCGGGTTTCGGATCAAGCGGCTTTGCCGCCGCCCCAATATCTATGATTTCACGCGCTGCACGCTCCAGCCTCGTCACTGTCTCCTCGATCGCGGAAAATGCGGGCAGAGTGTTGGATATCGATTGCGCAGATTGGACGATGGTTTGCACCGGATTGACCAGCCGGGCGAGGACGACAAGCGTCACTGCCAATATCGGCAGCGGCGTTTCCAGCACGAAAAACCCGATCACCAACGCGCCGATCACCACCAGTCCGGCAATCAGCTGGAACCACAGGCGTGCTGCGGTTTGCGACCGGTAAAACCGGTTCTGGTGCGCGCGTACATCCCTGATTGCGCTCTCAAACCTGCCCAGAAAAGCGTCTTCGGCATTATTTAGACGGGCAAGTTTCTGGCTGGCGAGAAAGTCACCCAGAACAGCGTGTACGTGCCGGCCCGATAGAGTCAGCCGATTACCCAGTGCGCCCGCTTTGCGCATCATTGGCAGCGCCAGCATGGCGGCCAAGGCGAGCAGAAGGAATACGAGCGCAAGCAGCATGGGGGCGAGTAACGCGATGATAGCCAGCTGCACTGCGGCCATTGCTGCCGCCGCACCGCCGCGCAGCAGCCGGTCGGTGCCGATGCCCAGGCGCGCAATGTCATTGGTGATCGCATGTTCAAGGTCTGCGCGCCGCAAGGTTCGCACTGTCATCCAGTCCGCCGTGCCGATTGCGCGGAACAGGCGGCTTCTTACGCCGTCGACATAATGGAAACCCAGCCAATAGAGCCGGGTATCGCGCTGCCATATGATAACGGCCCTGACAGCCAGAAAGGCTGCAAAACCAGCCGATAATGCCAGTGCTCTGCCGAATTGCGAAGTGATACCGGCGCTGCGCAACATTTGCATCACGCTGTCTGCCGCCAGGCTTTCTGTCTGGCCAGTGATCAGCGCCGCAAATGGCAATATCGCAGCGATCCCGATACCCTCAACCACTGCCCCCATCGCGATCAGCAAGGCTGTAACAGGTAGAGCGTCTTTCGTTCTGCGCCAGATATCGGCCGTATATGCCTTGAACACTTCCATACCGGTGCAAGGCATGACACATGGCGCAGGGGCCAACAAGACATGCATTGATTGCCGCCCACCTCTGCGCAGCCTAAGATGCGCCCCAGAACTGCCTAAGAACCGCCGGAAAGCCGCCCCAAAGGCGCTTATGTCATTGACCAAGCCGAAGGAGAATGCCGCCATGTCAACCGCGAGCCATCAGGCACGGCGTTACGCCATGACCTTGCTGTTCATCGCGGCGATATTCTGGCCGGGGGCTCTGGCGGCTCAGACTATCCCAGGCATCGATCCGAATATAGAGGCGGTTCTGCTGGCCGATGGCGCTGCTCAGCCGGGCGAAACGCTGACGGCCGCGATCCGGTTCACCCCCATTTCAGACGAATGGCACGGCTATTGGAAGAACCCCGGCGATGCGGGCTATGGTATGCAGCTGGATTGGGATTTACCGGCTGGCTGGATCGCTGGTGAGCCGGAATATCCGGTGCCGTCACGCTTGCTGATCTCGGATTTGATGAACCATATTTATGAAGGGTCTTACACGGTACTGGTTCCCCTGACCGTGGCAGCGAATGCGCCGACAACAGGCACGGCGGTGATCGGGCTGGAGGCGCAATGGCTTGCCTGTACGGATGTGATTTGCGTGCCAGAGCAGGGCCGCTTTTCGCTCACGGTGCCGCTGGGCGGACCATCCGTTGCAGACCCAGCGTTTACGACCTGGCGCGCAGCCATTCCGCCTGTGCTGGACCGGCAGGCCAGCTTTACGGTGGTGGGTAACACGCTGCGTTTCGCCGTGCCGGTACCCGCTGCGCTTGATCTGCCTGATCCGCATATCTTCATCGCGACAACGGACCTCGTCCAATATGCCGCTACGCAGCAATTTTCGCGCGATGGCGATCTGTTAATCGCCCAGATACCGTTGGCATATCCCGGCGCGGAACCCGAACGGATCGAAGCAATATTGGCCTTTGGCGGCGGAGACGGGGTGCAGTTCTTGGCAGAGCCAGGTGACGTTTCTGTGTCGGGCACGCCGCTGGCCAGCAGCCATGTTGAAACGCCTGCACTGGGTGTGCTGCTGCTCGCCGCTTTGGTGGGCGGATTGATCCTGAATATCATGCCTTGCGTGTTTCCGATCCTCAGCCTGAAAGCGATCAGTCTGGTGCGCGCTGGCGCTAGCGAGGCAGATGCGAGGCGTGAGGGTATCGCCTATGCCGCCGGCGTTGTGCTCGCCTGTATTGCGCTGGGCGCGGTGATGCTCGCTTTGCGCGCGGCGGGGCAGCAAGTGGGATGGGCATTCCAGTTGCAGGAACCCGCAGTGGTGGTCGCATTATTGGTGCTCGCGGCCGTGATCACGGCCAATTTCGCAGGATTATTTGAGCTGCCATCAATATCGCTGACCCGTAGCGGGAAACCGGCCAGCGCCTTTGCCACGGGCTTGCTCGCTGCGGTTGCCGCGACCCCTTGCAGCGGACCCTTTATGGCGGCGGCGATAGGGGCGGCGCTGTTGCTCCCGGCTGCACAGGCCTTGCTGTTATTTGCCGTATTGGGTTTGGGTTTGTCTCTGCCATTTTTGCTGATCGGTTTTGTGCCTGCACTGCGCCAGCTCTTGCCGAGGCCCGGACCGTGGATGGAACGGTTCCGCCGCGTCATGGCGATCCCGATGGGGCTGACGGCGCTGGCTCTGGTGTGGCTGGTATCGCGTATGGGCGGGCAGGGATTTGCGATGATCGTGATGGTGTTGATCGGCGGATTGATGATTGCGTTGATGGTCACCGGGCGCTTGCAAAAACAAGCGAAGATGGCGTGGCCCGCTTTTGGATTAATCGCTGCGCCATTCGCGCTGTTTGCCGCATTCGCTCTGCCGAGCAGCTATTCACCAGCGCAGTCCCGCGCGAACGAATCGCTGCTCGATCCGCTACCCTATTCGGCACAGGCTCTGGCTGAGGCGCGAGCCAGCGGGCAGCCGGTATTTCTGTGGTTTACTGCCGATTGGTGCGTAACCTGCAAAGTGAATGAACGCGTTGCGATCGAGCGGGAGGCCACGCGCGCAGCGTTTGATGCCGCTGGCGTCATTGCCATGCGCGGTGACTGGACGCGGCCCGATGCGGAAATTACGGCGTATTTGACCAGCCAGGGGGCCGCCGGTGTACCGCTTTACATATGGTACCCGCCTGCCGGCGAGGCACAGCCATTACCGCAGGTGCTGGCGCCCGATAGCCTGATCGATCAGGCTACAGCGCCGTAGCGGCCAGCCTGCGGCACCGGTCAATCAATGCGGCGGGTTTCGCGCTGGGATTGAGGATCACGCTGCCCGCGCCCGGTATGGTGAGTTCAATCTGGCGCGGCCCGGTCAGTACATCTAGATCGGTGCTGGCGGCAGAATATGAACCCTCCCACAGCCAGACCTGGCCGTTAAATGCCGCATCGACCGGCAGCCGCGCCATATGGCCATTCCCAATCAGCGCCATGAGCGCCTGCGCCTCTGGATCGGCAGGGGTAAAGCGCGTGATACGGACCGTTGCTGCGTTCGCTGGACCGGCGCTGCCACGCGCGGCGCCGGTTTCGCACGCAATCCCCAGATAGGGGGGCTGTCCCGCTTGCCCATAGATTATACGCTCCTCCACGCCGCCAGCCAGCCCGGCAGAAGCCCAGAATGCACCGGTACTGTCAGGCGAATCGATCGGTTCTGAAGGCCCCTCATTCTGGTTCGCCGCACTGCCGCGCGAAGAATATTCGTCAGCCGCAGGCGGCTGGCATGCGGTTAACAATGCGCAAGCAAGTATGGAAATTAGTATGGCAGGTTTCATCGGTCGTGATGGATTACGCTGCGCGCGGGGTGATCTGGTCCAGTTCGCCGTTCAATTGGCGCTTGGCGATCCGTAAGTCGCTATCATGCTGCAGACCGAGGAAGAACCCCTCAGACATGCGAAAATAACGGCCTAGACGGAGATCGAGCTCGCCATCGACCAGCGCTTTGCCCTCGATGACGTTCTGCAGGCGCGAAGTATCGACCGCAATGGCTTCAGCCAATGCGCCACAATCCAAATCGAGTGGTTCCATAAATTCCGAAACGAGCAATTCGCCGGCATGCGGAATGTGCAGCCAATCAGCATCAGTGGTAGTCGACGATTTCGACATCGCTTACTTCTCCATCTTTCCAAACAAAGCATATACGCCATTGCATGTTAATGGAAAGGGAATGCTAACCTTCGCGGTCACCGGAGAGGGTGTGCAGCCGATTGGAAGGCGAGTTGCGAAGGTCGTCGAGCGTCGCCGCCCGGTTGAGCAAAGCCAGCTTTGCCAGCGCACGAGGTTGGATGTCGGCAGGCAGCTTGCGACTGGCACGACCACGCCAGATGCGTCCGGCTTCTTTGCTGGCGAAGGATTGGATCATGGCTGCCTCTTTTGTATTGCAGCTACCTAACAATACAAACGAGAGGACTCTGTCAAACAAGCCGTTTGTAGTTGCATCATCTTAGAGGTCTCTTAAGGGCTTCTTAGAACCCTCTTAGAAAAAATTTTTCCAAAAGATCACTTCCCCCACTTCTTCTGACTTTTCCCGTAGCGCGTTTTCCGCGTCCCCGGCTTGCCTTCCATTGACCGGCCCACGATGGGTGCTTTCTTATCCGCATCGGGAATGCCGAGTTCATCGGCTTCCAGTTTGCGGATTTCGTCGCGGAGTCTGCCGGCCTCTTCAAATTCGAGATTGGCGGCGGCGTCGCGCATGCGCTTTTCAAGGTCCTCTATATAACCGCGCAGATTGTGGCCGACCAGATTGTTACGCTCATCATCGCCCAGATCGACTGTGACCCCGTCCTTGCTGGCGGTATCGCCAACAATATCGGCGATATTGCGCTTGATCGTGGTCGGGGTGATGCCGTGTTGTTTATTATAGGCTTCCTGTTTTTCGCGGCGGCGGTCGGTTTCGTTCATCGCGCGTTCCATGCTGCCGGTAATCCGGTCCGCATAAAGAATGACTTTGCCGTCCACATTCCGCGCGGCGCGGCCAATGGTTTGCACGAGCGAGGTTTCGCTGCGCAGAAAGCCTTCCTTGTCAGCGTCAAGGATGGCGACCAATCCGCATTCGGGAATATCGAGCCCTTCGCGCAGAAGATTAATCCCCACCAGAACATCATAGACGCCCAGGCGCAGATCGCGGATCAGTTCAATCCGTTCGAGCGTTTCGACATCGCTATGCATATAGCGGACGCGCAGACCCGCCTCGTGCATGAACTCGGTCAGATCCTCCGCCATCCGCTTGGTCAGCGTGGTGACGAGAGTGCGGTAGCCTTTCTCGGCAGTTTCGCGGCACTGCACGATGCAGTCCTGCACCTGATCCTCCACCGGGCGGATTTCCACCGGCGGATCGATCAGGCCGGTCGGGCGGATGATCTGTTCGGCAAAGACACCGCCGGTCTGCTCCAGCTCCCAGCTGCCTGGTGTGGCCGATACCGCAACCGTCTGCGGGCGCATCGCGTCCCATTCGTTGAAGCGCAGCGGGCGGTTATCGATACAGCTGGGCAGGCGGAAACCATATTGTGCCAGCGTCAGTTTGCGGCGGTGATCGCCCTTGGACATGGCGCCGATCTGCGGCACTGTCTGGTGGCTTTCATCGACGAACAGCAATGCATTTTCGGGCAGATATTCAAACAGCGTTGGGGGCGGTTCGCCGGGCAGGCGGCCGGTCAGGAAGCGCGAATAATTCTCGATTCCCGCGCAGCTGCCGGTGGCGGCAATCATTTCAAGATCAAAATTCGTCCGCTGTTCGAGCCTTTGCGCCTCCAGCAACAAGCCTTCTTCATTGAGTTCTTTCAGCCGTTCCTGCAGTTCAAATCTAATCGCATCGGCGGCCTGTTTCATAGTGGGGCCCGGCGTCACGTAATGCGAATTGGCATAGACGCGCACAGTGTCGAGGCTTGCGCCTTTGGTGCCGGTCAGCGGATCGAATTCGTGAATTTCCTCAATATCATCACCAAAAAAACTGATCCGCCACGCCGTGTCCTCATAATGGCTCGGAAAAATCTCCAGATTATCGCCGCGCACGCGAAAAGTGCCGCGCGTGAAGGCTGTATCATTGCGTTTATATTGCAGCGCGACCAGCTTGCGGATCAGTTCGCGCTGATCGACGGCGGTGTCTTTCTTGATGTCGAATATCATCGCCGAATATGTCTCGACCGATCCGATACCGTACAGGCAGGATACGGAAGCGACGATAATTACGTCGTCGCGCTCGAGCAGCGAGCGTGTGGCCGAATGGCGCATCCGGTCAATGGCTTCGTTTACCGAGCTTTCCTTCTCAATATACGTATCCGACCGCGCGACATAGGCTTCGGGCTGGTAATAGTCATAATAGGATACGAAATATTCGACCGCATTATGGGGGAAGAAGCTCTTAAACTCGCCATAAAGCTGCGCGGCGAGGATCTTGTTAGGCGCGAGGATCAGCGCGGGACGCTGCGTTTCTTCAATCACTTTGGCCATAGTGAAGGTTTTGCCCGACCCGGTCACGCCCAGCAGTGTCTGGGTCTTGTCATCCTCGTGCACGCCGCCAACCAGTTCCGCGATGGCTGCCGGCTGGTCACCAGCGGGCGCATATTCGGACACCAGTTCAAATTTTTTGCCCGGCATCGATTTTTCCGGACGGGCGGGCTTGTGCGGGACGAAGTCCCCGCTGGTATCGGGTTCTTCAAGGCCGCGGCGGATCACGAGTTCTGACATGCTGGAACATATGGGGGGTGAGGGCGCCGCGGACAAGCGCCAGATGCCGCTTGGCACCGGCTGCTTGTATCGCTAGCTTCCGGGATGTTCATTTTAAAAGGGAAGTAACATGATCGCGCGTTTCGCTATGCCACTATTGGCGCTGGGTTTGGCCGCATGCGGAAGCGAGGCCGAAGAGCCTAAGACGGTGGAGCAAGTCGCGGCTGAAATGCAAAAATTGCCGCCCCAGATGCCGGGCCTGTACCGCATAACATCTGAGATTATCGAAATTGACGTGGCGGAGCTGTCCCCCGAGCAAGCGGAACTGATGCGGCAAAAGTCTGACGTGAAACCCGATGTGAACGAGCAATGTGTGACGCAGGAAGAGGCTGACAAGAGCGTTCAGGATATCGTTAAGGGAATTTCTGAAGCGAGCGGCGCGGGCAATTGCAGCTTCGCCAAATTTGCTGTCACCGGCACCAGGCTGGATTCGCAAATGACGTGCACCGGGCCGATGGGTACAGGCGGCGACGTTGCCATTGCCGGTGTGGTTGAGGAAACCGGTCTCGATCTGATCATGGACATGACGATTGATGCCAGCGTTATGGGGGAAATCGGGATGAAGATGAAAATCACATCCGAAAGGATTGGTGATTGCCCGGCATGACATATTCCCGCCTTTCAGGTACCATCGTCGCTGATGGCAGATAGGCTTTCCCCGAAATCGGCAGACCGTTTCTGGACTGCTGAGGAGTTCGCGCGGAGGCTCGCGCTGGCCCGTGCAGCAGATCCCGAGCCTGCGGAAAAGCCCAGCGTGTGGCAGTTACTGGCCGAAATCAGCGTGCTGCGCGAACCCTTGATCCGCCCCTTCCGAACGCTCGATATCGCGCGTGCCGAAACACCGCAGACGGTTATGCTATTGCCGGGTTTTGCCACGCATCCCACCCGCATGCGCTTTATGGCCAGGCAACTGGAACGGGCAGGCCACACGGTCAAACGCTGGGGATTGGGATTCAATCTTGGGCCCACGCCGGACAATATTGAGTTTCTTGAGCAACGGCTGACCGATGTACAGCAGCGATATGGCCGCGATGTGGTTCTGGTAGGCTGGAGCCTGGGCGGGCTGTTCGCGCGCGAATTGGCCAAGAGGCACCCTGGCAAAGTCGCCAAAGTCATCACTATGGGGTCGCCATTTTCAGGCAATCCGCGTGCCAATAATGCCTGGCGCGCATATCAATTCATTGCCGGGCATCCGGTGGACGAGCCGCCGATACCCGGCGATGTGAAACTGAAACCGCCTGTTCCAACAATAGCGTTCTGGAGCAAGCGGGACGGGATTGTCAGCCCGGCTGCATCGCGCGGTATCGCGGGGGAACGGGACCGTGCGGTGTGCGTGGACTGCAATCACATCGGTTTTTCAAACAGTGCCGCAAGCATCTTGGCCATTTTGAAGGAACTTGAAGACATCTGAACATTTGTCCCTATAGTAAGGTGCGGCAGAGGGCTTCGCACTGCCAAACGGCATTCGCCCTCTATTCCGCGACATCAGGAGCCCATGAGCGAAGATAACACAAATTTTGACGAGATGCGCAGCGCAAGCGGCGAAGTCCGGCCAGCCTATGCAGGGTATTGTGACTGGTTTGATGCACAGGATGCCAAATGGCTGAAGCGTAAGCATGCTGATTGCGAGAGCAGTTTTCGTAAAACGGGCATTACCTTTAATGTTTACGGCGAAAATGAAGCCGAAGAGCGGTTGATCCCCTTCGATATGGTGCCGCGGGTAATTTCGGCGGCCGAATGGCGCAAGCTGACGCGCGGCATTGAACAGCGGGTGAGTGCGCTCAATGCCTTCATGTATGATCTGTACCACCGGCAGGAGATCATTCGCGCCGGCCGCGTTCCTGAACGGTTGTTCAAAGACAATGCTGCATGGTTGCAGCAAATGGTGGGGTTTACGCCGCCGGGCGGGGTTTACACCCATATTGTCGGGATTGATCTGGTGCGTACCGGCCCGGATGAATGGTTTGTACTGGAGGACAATGCGCGCACCCCGTCAGGTGTTTCCTATATGCTGGAAAACCGCGAAACGATGATGGGCATGTTTCCTGAACTGTTCTCTCAGGTAGGTGTGGAATCGGTGTCCAACTATCCGCGCCGCCTTGCCAAAAGTCTCGCCGCGTGTGCACCGCAAGGCTTGAAACGCAAGCCCAATGTCGCGGTATTGACGCCGGGCATCTATAATTCAGCCTATTTCGAACATGCGTTTCTGGCGGACCAGATGGGGGCAGAACTGGTCGAAGGCAGCGATCTGCGTGTGGTGGGCGGCTGTGTGCAAATGCGCACCACCAAAGGCTTTGAACCGGTGGATGTGATATACCGGCGGGTCGATGATGATTTCCTCGACCCGCTCACATTCGACCCCAGCAGCGTGCTGGGCATACCGGGGATAATGGACGTATACCGCGCTGGCGGCGTGACCATAGCCAATGCGCCGGGGACGGGGGTATGCGATGATAAGGCGGTGTACAGCTTTATGCCCGAAATTGTCGAGTTCTATACCGGAGAGAAACCGCTGCTGCCCAATGTGCAGACCTGGCGCTGCGCGGATGAGGACAGCCTTGCCTATGTGCTCGACAATCTGGAACAGCTGGTGGTTAAGGAAGTGCATGGTTCGGGCGGATACGGAATGCTGATTGGCCCGACGTCATCCAAGAGCGAGATCGCCGCGTTTCGCAAGAAACTTACCACCAACCCTGCCAATTATATCGCTCAACCAACACTCGCTCTGTCGACGACGCCGATCTTTACCAAAAAGGGACTGGCCCCGCGTCACGTTGATTTGCGTCCCTTCGTGCTCGTCTCGCCAGAGGGGGTTGATATCACCCCGGGCGGCCTGACGCGGGTTGCGCTGAAAGACGGTTCACTGGTGGTCAATTCCAGCCAGGGCGGGGGGACCAAAGACACATGGGTACTCAAAGACTGATGGCCGGCAATCAATCACTGGCAGGCCGCCAATGCTAGGCCGCACAGCCAATGGGCTGTATTGGATGTTCCGCTATCTCGAGCGGGCGGAAAATACCGCGCGCCTGGTTGATGCAGGGTTGCGGATGGCGCTGACACGCGATCATACCAAGGCGGAAGATGAATGGCGCTCGGTGATCGTCACTTCGGGCCAGAAGGCGGCGTTTGAAGCCAAATATGATGAATATGCAGGCGCAACCGTGTGGAATTTCATCCTGCGCGACAAGGATAATCCATCCAACGTGCTAAGCACGTTTGAACAGGTCCGTACCAATGCGCGGCTGGTGCGCAACGCAATCAGCACAGAATTATGGGAAGCGATCAATGAAGGGTGGATGCAGCTGAAATCGGATCTGTCGCGTCCGGTGGCGCAGGGTAGCCTGGGCAAAGTGGTGGCCGATGTACGCCGTGCGGGTATGCAGGCGCATGGCGCAATGCAGAATTCGATTTTGCGCGATGCGGGATACCATTTCGCGCGAGCTGGCACCTTGGTCGAGCGCGGTGACAGCATTGCGCGTATCCTTGACATCAAATATTATCTGCTGCTGCCATCGCTTTCGCATGTCGGATCCAGCCTTGATAAGGGGCAATGGGACAATGTATTGCGGTCTGTATCGGGCGACCGGGCCTATCGCTGGCTGAATGCGGGACGGATTGATGCGCGCGGTATTGTGGAATTTCTGGTGCTGGACGAGCGGTTCCCGCGCAGTCTGGCGTTCTGCCATTCCGATCTGCGCGATAATCTGGCCGCACTGGCGCGCATCCATCACCGCGAGGGGCTGTCTAACGAATTAATGCGCGAGGCCGATATGCGGATAAGCAATACCAATATTGATGCAGTATTCGAACGGGGATTGCACCAATTCCTGATTGATTTCAGCAACAGCAATTCTGCCATCGCAGCGGCGATTGCCGAAGATTACCGGTTTGTGGATTGAGCCTATGAGATTATCGATCCGTCACACCACGCATTACAGTTTTGAAGAGCCGGTCGTGCATGCATTGCAGCGATTGCGGCTGACCCCCAAGGCGACGCAGGGGCAGGAGGTGCTCGAATGGGAGATGAACTATTCCAATGCGCGCAAGGAAATTGAATATGAAGACCAAAATTACAACACAGTGACACTGGTTGCGGTCGAGCCCGAAGCGCGCGAAGTAACGATCGAGTGTAAAGGGATGATCGATACAGAAGACAATGCGGGCGTAATCGGCCAGCATTCGGGGCATTTGCCGTTGTGGAGTTTTGTCAGCCAGACGCCTTTGACCAAGCCGGGAGCGGAAGTGCGCCGATTGGTCCAGAGCCCGGCCGTCGGCGGCACACCAACGGTCGATGATCTGCACGCCCTGTCACAGCGTATCCGCGATGCAGTTGCGTATAAAACCGGCCAGACCGGTGTAACCACCACGGCGGAAGAATCGATGAAGCAAGGCTCCGGCGTATGTCAGGACCATGCGCATATCTTTATTGGCGCCGCGCGCGCGATGGATATACCGGCGCGCTATGTCAGCGGTTATCTGATGATGAATGACCGCATCGATCAGGAAGCCACTCACGCATGGGCAGAAGCGCATGTGCAGGGGCTCGGCTGGGTCGGTTTTGACATCTCCAACGGGATCAGCCCCGATCCGCGCTATGTACGGGTTGCAACTGGCCGCGATTACCGTGATGCCGCGCCAATTACGGGCATCACATTCGGGACCCGTAACGAGGACCTGCGGGTCGAAGTGTCTGTGGAACAGCAGCAAGTGGTGCAGCAGCAATAATCTGTCTGGACCGGCGCAAGGGTCTGCTATATCTGGCCTGCTTCGCCGGTACCGGGCCGGCATAAGGATTTCTCAATGACATATTGCGTTGGTTTGGTGCTCGATAAGGGCCTCGTTTTGATGAGTGACACGCGGACCAATTCTGGCGTGGACAATATCTCTGTCTTTTCAAAAATGTTCCATTGGGAAGTGCCAGGCAAGCGTATCCTGACTGTCATGACCGCGGGTAATCTGGCGACGACGCAGTCGGTTATCAGCCAATTGGAAGAACGCACCAAAGCGCCCGAGGACCGCGACAATGTCATTCTCGAGGCGCCAACCATGTTTCAGGTCGCAGCTGAGATTGGCAAATTGCTGCGTGCAACGATCCAGCACACGCAGGAAACCAATGGCGTGCGCGGCAAGGGCCGGTTCAGCGCAACCATCATTCTGGCCGGTCAGATCGAAGGTATGGAACCACGCATGTTCATGATCTATCCAGAGGGAAATTTCATTGAGACATCAGCGGACACCCCGTTCCTGCAAATCGGCGAAACCAAGTATGGTCGCCCCATCATCCTGCGAGCCTATGACCGCAATATGAGTTTTGAAGATGCCGCCAAGCTGTTGATGGTGTCATTTGATTCCACTTTGAAGGCCAATCTCTCGGTGGGATTACCGCTGGATATGATGGTGGTTGAACGGGACAGTTTTACCGCCACGCACCAGCGGCGGATCACGCAGGATGACCCGTATTTCCAGCAGATATCCTCCAGCTGGGGTAATGCGCTGAAAACCGCTTTCCATTCTCTGCCTGATTACAGCTTCGCCGCAGAGTAGTAATATCCAGCGGGCAACCGCTTACGTATTTCCAGCTGGGCAATTGCGCGTAATTTGCATCCGTTTTCGATCAAATCATGCCGCTTTGCAGCACCGCATTTCACCTGACTTAGGTCCAGAACCGAGCCAAGACCGCGTGCTTTTTGCCGGAATGCAGCGATCATCACGGGATGGAAAACGCATTCGCGATACATTTCGTCGATCCCGACAGCCGCAGCCGGGCTGAACTGTCCCGGACTGCTTTTGATCTGGGGTATCATGCAGAAGTCTATGCCGATTTTGACGAATTGGCGATGCGGCCACTATCTGGCGGGATTGTCGTGGCGCGCGATGTCGATGCCACTGGCGGCGTGGCGCGGCTGATGCGCGAGATGGCTGAGGCCAGCATCTGGTTGCCGCTGATTGCGTTGGCCGACAATCCGCGGCCAGAGCGTGTGGTGATGGCGATGCGCGCTGGCGCTTTGGATTATCTCAGCGCGCCGCTCACCCTGGCCGTGCTGGACGAGGCGCTGTCCCGATTGGAGGATGAGGCCGTGGAATATAGCAAGGCGCGCCGTAGACTGGTGGAGGCGCGTGACCGGATTGACCATTTATCCGTAAGGGAACGTGAAGTGCTCGATTGGCTCACGCATGGTCTTAGCAATAAAGCGATCGCACGCGAACTGGATATTAGCCCGCGCACGGTCGAGATACACCGCGCCAATATGATGACGAAGCTGGGCGCAAAACATTCTGCAGAAGCGGTACGGTTGCGGTTGGAGGCGCGAATTTAAGCGTTACCGGCAGAAGCTGCCATTCCCCTGTTCGAGATGAAGATGATCGCGGTGTGCCGCATTGTAATCCGGCCCCAATACCGTGCCAAAGCGTTTGCACGCGCTGCTGTGTACAACCCGCAGAAATCTGCGTTCCGCCGCGCTGCCATTATTCCAGCCACTTGCCAGCGAAATCCGGCGGCCATCGGCCAGAACAAAGGCGGCAATATCAATCGCCTCGGCCCGGGAATGGGCGGAGCGTTTGCTTGATCCCGCAATATTGCGGCAGTTGTAACTGCCCATTGTTTCAATCCGTGAAAGTGCGCTGCCAAGGATGTGCCGCGCAGCGCGGTCCACGCCGTAACGGGCCCATGCTGCAAAGGCATTGGCGGTCGGACACGTCACCGGGCCGATATTGGCAAGTTCGAAATTGGCGGTGTCGCCGCGCAGTTGCGCTATAGTGACCGCGTTGATGGCCGAGCAGCCTGCGCTGTAATAGCGATCGGGCATTGCGGAAAAGCGTGATCCGGTTTTGCCGAGCTGGCTTAGGCATTGCCGAGCCCCGGCCGATATGGCGACCGGCGCAGAGGATGCAGCGCGCACTTTGGCTGGCTCACCGCCGCCCAGGCTAGCAGGCACAAGGCTGCACGCGCTTAGCGCCAATCCCAATCCCAAAGCTGCCACTTGTTTGACCATGCCGCCAATATTGGCATGACAGGGTTAACCCGCCCCGAACTGGTTTGGTTAGCAGCGCGTTAAAGCCGCAGGCCAGATCCTGGCCTCAAGCCGTTTCAACCTGTTGCCACAATTCGATCTTCACGCCGTCAGGGTCGAGTATCCATGCGAATTTGCCATATCCTTCATCCACAACGCCAAGCACGTCGACATCACGGCTTTTCAGCACTGCGAGAAAGCCATCGAGATCATCGACGCGCAGATTGATCATGAAGTGGGTATTGCCAGGCTTTAGATAGTCCGCATCCCTGAAATGGCTGATCAGCGAATAGGGCTGCTCACCGGTCTCTTCCGACCAGCTGATCTGCGGCCCATAGTCACCGTCAAGCCCCAGCTTTTCACGGTACCATGCCCGGGTGGCAGCGGGGTCTTTCACAACATAGAAGACGCCGCCCAGCCCGGTTATTTTTGCCACGTCTACGCCTCTGCAGGTTTCGTGATCTGGCTCACCGCAACAATCGCTATCCAGGCGGCGATGAAGCCAGGGATGATTTCATACAGGCCGGGCCCGCCCATAAACGTACTATTCCAGCCCAGCGAGATCCAGGCGATAACTGTCACTGCCCCTGTGACCAGGCCCGCCACCGCGCCATTACCGGTCATTTTGTCCCATGTCAGTGAGAGGATGATGAGCGGGCCAAACGCCGCCCCAAACCCCGCCCATGCGTTGGACACTAGGCCGAGCACCTGGCTGTCAGGATCGCTGGCGATGATCACCGCGAGCAGCGCGACAAGCAGCACGCTGATGCGCCCAACATTCACTGTCTCGCGTTCACTAGCGGTTTTGCGCAGGAACAGCCGGTAGAAATCTTCAGTCAGCGATGATGACGCAACCAGCAATTGCGAGCTTATCGTACTCATGATCGCGGCCAGCAGCGCAGCCAACAGGAACCCGGTAATGAGCGGGTTGAACAGCAGGTTGGCCAAAATGATGAAGATCGTTTCGGGGTCCTCCACGATGATGCCGTTCTGTTCAGCATAGGCACGGCCCGCAATCCCGACACCGATGGCGCCCAGCAGCGCGACGCCCATCCAGCTCATGGCGATATTGCGCGCGGTGGATACCTCCTCGACGCTGCGTACCGCCATAAACCGCACGATAATATGCGGCTGCCCAAAATATCCCAGACCCCAGGTGACTGCGCTTAGGAAGCCGATCAGCGTCAAACCGGTAAACAGGTTTAGGTAATCGGGATTGCCAGCCTGTGCAGCGGCGGCAGCGGCTGCACCCAGATCGGTCCCGCCCCAGATCACCACCAGCGGCATCAGCACCAGCGCGACCACCATGATGCATCCCTGAACGAAATCGGTGAGGCTAACGGCGAGAAACCCGCCCACCATCGTGTAAGCCAACACGACCCCCGCCGTGATCCAGATACCGAGCATGTAATCGCTCATGGTCACATCCCCGAACAGATTGGCAAAACTGGTTTCAAACAATTTCCCGCCGCCAACCAGGCCAGCAGCCGTGTACACTGCAAAGAACGCGACGATGATAATCGCTGCGGTAACGCGCAATGCCGTCGCGCGTTCGGGAAAGCGGTTCGCCAGAAATTGCGGAATGGTGAGCGCATTGCCCAATTCTTCGGTCTGTTTGCGCAGACGCGGGGCGACGACCCACCAATTGACCAGAGCGCCCACAAACAGCCCGATGCCGATCCATGCCTCTACCAGGCCAGCGGCGTATAATGCGCCCGGCAGGCCAAGCAGCAGCCAGCCTGACATATCAGAAGCGCCCGCCGATAAGGCAGCGACTGCGGGATGCAGATTGCGCCCTGCGAGCAGATATCCGGCGCTATCCGAAGTCGATTTGCGCCACGCATATACACCAATGCCAATCATCAGAAGAAAATATGCGGCGAGCGAAATAAGCGTTTCTGTTTCCATGATCGCCCGCGTAACAGCTGTTCGCGGGGCTGGCCACAACCGCTGAATATTTATCTTCGATCCGTCCGGCGCCTAGCCGGTTGCGGACCGGTTTCTGCCAGGATCGGTATAGCCAGCCAGACCGCGTGGTTGACGCCCCGGCTCCGCGAGAGCAGGCGTGATCAGCACACGGGCCAGTCCGGCGAAGGCTTCATGAGTGAAGGGTTTGGGCAGCATGTCCTGGAAGCCGGCCTCGAGGCAACCATCCTTAAGGCCGGGTGATGCGGCTCCCGACAGCGCGTAAACTGGCAGTACAGTCTGGGAAAGACCCGCCGATCTGATGGTGCGGATGACATGCAGGGCGGCATCTGCATCATCATCAACATCGACCAGCGCCGCGATATAGGGCCGTGCGCTATGTTCGGTAGAACGCAGCGCCGTGATGAACTGCCCGGGGGTATCTATGCAATCAAACTGAAAGCCGAAGGCTTGCAGAACGGCCTCGCTGATCATCCGTTGGCTTTGGCTGCGCTGGACGAGCAGGATGCGCGGCAAGTGCAGGCTGCTTAGGCCCGATATCGGCACCTTAGCAGGGGCTGGGCGGGCCAAAGGCTGATGGAAAGTGAAGATCGAACCGCGCCCGATCGTGCTGCGCACTGTTATGCGGCCGCCCATTTTTTCGGCCAGCTTTTGCGATATGGAAAGGCCCAGACCTTTGCCGCCCTTTGCTGTGCGGCCAGCGCCGCGTTCGAAAGGCAGGAAGAGCCGTGATCGCTCCTCGGTTGACAGGCCGCTGCCATTGTCGAGAATGCTCCACAGCAATTTTGGACTGTTCCGGCTGCCCCGGTGCCGCACGACCAGTTCGACTGCACCCTGGTCAGAGGCGGCGGCTGCATTGGCGATCAGGTTGACGAGAATCTGGCCGATGCGCTGCCTGTCCCCGCGCGCGGTATTCGGTACGCCGGAACCAATATGGCAGCCGATCGAAACTGCCGCACCCTCGTTTGCCGCAGCGACCAGTGACGTGCAATCGCGGGCCAGCCGTGCGGGCGAGAACGGCCGATCGGCAATCCGTACATCGCCGCTTTGCGCCATTGCTTCATCCAGAACATCATTCACAAGATCAAGCATCGTTTTGCTGCATTCATTGATCCGGTTGACCAGTTGGTGCTGTTCCTCTGTTAAATCGGGCCCCTCCAGCAAGGCGGCAAATCCGGTGATGCCTGCCAGCGGTGTGCGCAATTCATGGCTGATTTCCGCCACATGTCGTGCCCAGCGAGCATTGATCCGGTCCGCATCATGATCGGCATCCGGTTCGCCGCTGCGCGATCCGCCGTTTTGCGATGCCCCGCACCGCGTGCACGGCACCGGGATGGGCGATGCGTCAAACTGGGCGGCGGGGAAGGGCAGAGGCAAGCTGGCGCGCGGCCGTGTACGGTGCACGGGCTCCAACGGGGCAGGCTGGGGCTGTGGGGGTTCATTGCTTGGCATGCGTCACTCCTGCTGGGGAGCTTTCAATAGTGCCGTGTGCTTAAATCAGGCTCGGGAGCGGATTAGGCATTGCCCCGTATTTTTAAGCAGCTGACCGTTAGTGAACATCTATTTGGGCCGGGTGTAACCTTGCCGGTGCCGGCGACGAATGCGTGAAGTATACGCATCTGGATTGTTCACTTTCCTTGGGGAAATTTTATGAAAAAACTGCTTTCACTCATCGCTGCGTTTGCGGCGCTGTTCGCTTTGACGCCCGTGGCCGCCGCACCGCCTTGGACGAATTACACCGACATGAGCTTCGCCCGCGCACAATCCGCGGGCAAGACTATTCTGGTTGACGTGCACGCCGCGTGGTGCCCGACGTGTAAAGCGCAGCAACCGATCCTGAACGAGCTGCGGGCGGACAGCCGGTTGAAAGACGTGGTTTTCTTCAAAGTCGATTTTGACAGCGACAAATCATTCTTGCGCGCAAACAATATTCCGCGCCAATCGACCATTGTGGTGTTCCAAGGCAAAAAAGAAACCGCGCGCTCGATTGCAGAAACCAATCGTAAACGTCTGCGCGGCGTCGTCCTGAGCGCGATCTGACTGCCGCGTAATCAGGCAAGGATACGGTAATGATCGGCAGCACGTTTCTGGCGTATATCGCAGGATTGGTGACAATCCTGAACCCGTGCGTGTTGCCGCTTATCCCGATTCTGATAGCTTCTGCATTGGGGAAGGGCGCATTTGGTCCGGCTGCGTTGGCGGCGGGCATGGTGACCGCGTTCACGATATTCGGTTTTATCGTGATTGCGTTCGGTTTCTCTCTGGGCATTAATGAGCAGTCGGTACGGATATTCGCCGGAGGCTTGTTACTGCTCGCCGGCCTGTTGCTGCTGGTACCGCGCGCTCAGGCCGCGCTGAGTGCAGCGGCCGTACCGCTCACCAATGCGGGCAACAGAGCACTTGGCAATGTGAACCAAGAAGGGATGCTGGGCCAATATATGATTGGCGCTTTGCTCGGCCTTGTCTGGGCCCCATGCGTTGGCCCGACCCTGGGCGTTGCGATCGCTGCGGCCAGTCAGGGTGAGAACCTCGCATCTGCATTTTTCACCTTTTTCACATTCGGCCTGGGTGTCGCGACATCCATCCTGCTATTCGCATATGGATCGCGTAAAGCCTTGGGCGAGCGAAGCAAGACCATGCAATCCATTTCCCGCTACGCCAAGCCGATTTTTGGTGTGTCACTGCCGTTGGTGGGCGCGCTGGTCCTAACCGGCTTTGACAAAGCAATTGAAATTGTCTTGCTGAATATACTGCCCGACTGGCTGATCGCCTTTACGACGCGGTTCTAGGCTGTGAAGCCTTGATCAAGCGCCGCCACGCACCTGCTCGCTGTATAGAAATCATGAATTCTGTCTGTTTTCATCGCCCCGCCAAAGGCCCTGTACATGGCCGCTTCACGGCAAGGTTTTGCCGGTCTGCTTGCCGGTCCCACCGCGCACGGGTTCAGCCAGCCTGATAATGGGGACAGGAGAAGATAGCTGCTGGCTGAGCGCGCCAGCCGCAGCGGAACTGTCCTGCAAGTCGCGCATTAATCCTGCATCCGCATATCCAAATTAAACAAGGGCATATTCATGGAAACGCTTTCCCGCTTTGGCGACAAAACTGTAATCGTGACAGGCTCCTCCGGTGGCATCGGCGAGGGTATTGCCCGCCGCTTCGCGTCTGAAGGTGCCAATGTCGTACTCAATTCGCGCAACCGTGACGACCTGGAAAAGGTCGCAGCCGATTTTGATGCCGCGCGTACGCTGATCGTCGAAGGGGATGTGAGCGACGCCGATTTTGCCGGAAAGATCGTGACAAAAACGGTCGAAACATTCGGAAGCCTCGATGTTCTGGTCAATAATGCGGGCGTGGCCGCATTCGGTCAGCTGGTTGATGCAAGCGACGAGGATATCGACAGCACGCTCAACATAAATGTGAAGGGTGTTCTGTATCTTTGCCGCGCCGCAATCCCCGAATTGGCGAAAACCAAGGGATCAATCATCAATGTCTCGAGTGTGTCTGGTGTGGGCGGAGACTGGGTATTGCCGATCTACAATGCATCCAAGGGTGCGGTGAGCAACCTGACCCGCAGTCTTGCATTGCAGCTCGGCTCGCAGGGTATTCGGGTGAATGCCGTGCTACCCACTATCACACGGTCGGACATGAGCGCCGGAATGCTGGACCAGGACGCGATGATGGATGCTTTTCACAACCGCATTCCGCTTGGCCGGATTGGCGAACCGGAAGACATTGCCGGGCCCGTTGCGTTTCTGGCCAGTCAGGACGCTGGGTTTGTGACCGGTGTGAACCTAGCAGTGGACGGCGGTACAAACGCGTCCAACGGACAGCCGAACATGATGGCGATCGGCGGCTGATCCGCAGCTCTGGCTGGGCCAGAACCGGCGACGCGGTAACGGCGGCAGGACCCCTCCCGCCAAGCCATCAGTCTTCCAGTCTTTTCTTCTCTTTCTTGCGCTCGTTGGGATCAAGTGTCGCCTTGCGCAAGCGAATATTTTCCGGTGTCACTTCAACCATCTCGTCATTGTCGATATAGGCGATAGCCTGCTCCAGCGTCATCAATGTCGGGGGGGTCAGGCGGATCGCATCATCTTTGCCAGTGGAACGGAAGTTGGTCAGCTGCTTGGATTTCATGGGGTTCACTTCCATGTCCTCGGGCTTGGCATTCTCGCCGATAATCATGCCCTCATACAGCTTTTCCTTGGGCTTCACGAACAGGATGCCGCGTTCTTCCAACATGTTGAGAGCATAGCTGACGGCTTCGCCATTTTCACGGCTGATCAACACACCGTTCTGGCGGCCTTCGATCTTGCCTTTATACGGCCCGTATTTTTCGAACAGCCGGTTCATGATCCCGGTACCGCGCGTATCGGTCAGAAACTCACCGTGGTAACCGATCAAGCCGCGCGACGGGGCGCTGAAAGTTATGCGGGTCTTGCCGCCGCCCGATGGCCGCATATCGGTCATTTCGCCCTTACGCATCGCCAGCTTCTCCACCACGGTGCCTGAATATTCGTCATCCACATCGATAACCACTGTTTCGTACGGCTCGGTACGCTTGCCATTTTCATCCTCGCCAAACAGCACACGCGGGCGGCTGATGCCCAGTTCAAACCCTTCGCGGCGCATCGTTTCAATCAGCACGCCCAGTTGCAGCTCACCGCGGCCGGCAACCTCGAAGCTGTCCTTGTCAGAGGATTCGGTCACTTTGATCGCAACGTTGCTTTCTGCCTCGCGCGCCAGACGGTCACGGATCATGCGCGAGGTGACTTTGGAGCCTTCACGCCCGGCCAGCGGGCTGTCATTCACCGCAAAGCGCATCGACAATGTCGGCGGATCGATCGGCTGTGCTTGCAGCGGTTCGGTGACGCTTGGGTCGCAGATCGTGTTGGATACGGTGGCGACGGCGAGACCCGCAAGAGAGATGATATCGCCCGCTTTGGCCTCGTCGACCGGGACACGCTCCAGACCTTCAAATGACATCAGCTTGGATGCACGGCCCGTTTCGATCACTTTGCCTTCTGCGTCGAGAGCGTGGATCGGCGAATTGACCTTGATCGTGCCTGACTGGACTTTTCCTGTGAGGACGCGGCCGAGGAAATTGTCGCGGTCGAGCAACGTCACCAGAAATTTGAACGGCGCGTCCACATCGGCTTGCGGAGGAGGCACGTGATCGACGATCTTCTCAAACAAGGGCGTAAGATCGCCTTCGCGGGCGTTGATGTCTTCGCTCGCATAGCCGTCACGGCCCGAGGCATACAGGACAGGAAAATCGAGCTGCTCGTCATTTGCCTCAAGCGAAACGAACAGGTCAAATACCTCGTCCAATACTTCAACCGGGCGGCCATCCGGGCGGTCAATCTTGTTCACGACTACGATTGGTTTCAGACCCAGCGCGAGCGCCTTGCCGGTCACAAATTTGGTTTGCGGCATCGCGCCTTCGCTGCTGTCCACCAGCAGGATTACGCCGTCCACCATCGACAGGATACGCTCCACTTCGCCGCCGAAATCGGCGTGCCCCGGCGTGTCGACAATGTTGATCCGCCGGGCATCCTCACCATCGCCATACTCCACCGAGGTACATTTCGCCAGAATGGTGATGCCCCGCTCTTTTTCCAGATCGTTGGAATCCATTGCGCGTTCATCCACCCGCTGATTGTCGCGGAACGTGCCGGATTGGCGGAAAAGCTGGTCAACAAGAGTGGTCTTGCCGTGATCGACGTGCGCGATGATCGCCACGTTACGCTGGTTAGCGGACATTATATGGTGCTTTCGGTTAAAGGCACTGCATTGTTGTGCGGTGCAATATCGCGCGCGCCCTAGCCCAGAGGGGCGGCAAGAGCAAGGCTTGTCAGGGCGCCGGATTCGGCAATTCTGGCTGATCCGCACTGTGTCCAACGCGCAACAAATGGTGGAATCCACCGGGGCATGGCGCATTATGCTTGTCCTTACGGCGTTGCATACCTATTCGGCAGACAGAGGCGAACTGCGCGAGAACGGTTCGTAAGGTAGAGGATAGTCTATGAAATTCACCGTGTTTGACAGCAAAGCTGTGCGTGCAACATTGTTCGCTGGCGTCGCCGCAGCAGGTTTGACCGCCCCGTCCGCTGTTCTGGCGCAAGACGCCGATGGCACCGAAGACGAGGTGCTGGAAGAAGATGATAGCGGGTTTGACGACAATGTTATCATTGTGACCGCTACCAAGCGAGCCCAAACACTTCAGGAAACGCCAGTGGCTGTCTCCGTGACTAGCGCGGCAACTATCGAGCAGGCACAGATCCGTGACATCAACGATCTGCAGTCAGTTGTCCCGTCTCTTCGCGTTCAAACCTTGCAGAGCGCATTTGCAACCAGTTTTGCGGTTCGCGGCTTTGGAACTGACGGAAACAATCTGGGGCTTGAGCCATCAGTAGCGGTTTTCGTCGATGGAGTTTATCGTAGTCGCGCAATCTCACAGATTTCTGATCTACCTAACCTAGAACGCGTTGAAGTCTTGCGCGGCCCGCAGTCGACATTGTTCGGCAAAAATGCCAGCGCAGGGGTTATTTCGCTGGTTAGCTCTGCGCCATCGTTTGATTTCGAAGGCAGTCTTGAGGCTTCCTATGGTAATTACGACGCTTTCGTAGCCAAGGGTTACGTTACCGGACCACTTACTGACACTATCGCTGCAAGCATTGCAGGTGGCTATAACCGTCGGGACGGCTTCATAACGAATGGCTTCAACGGAGATGACCTCAACGACCGGAACCGCTGGTTCACGCGCGGTCAGTTGTTGTTCGAGCCAAATGATGATCTGAGTGTCCGCTTGATTGCGGACTACGATGAAATCGATGAATCATGCTGTGCTGTTGCCAATCTCCAGCAGTCTATAGAAACATTCGTCATTCAGCAGATCGGCGGCCAAGTAAACGATTTTGATGACCGATTCAGCACAGTATTTTCTGATGTTGATCCGTTCAATAAGGTGAAAAATTGGGGCGTTTCTGGCCAGATCGATTATGATTTTGGCGCGCTATCACTGACATCAATCACCGCCTATCGCGATACAAGCATTCGGGCAGATCAGGATGTCGATTTCACCAGTGCCGATATTACCAGCGGCGCAAATATCGGCCAGTCCGAGATTCAGACTTTCACGCAGGAGCTTCGCATTGCAAGCGACTTTGACGGCTTTTTCAACTTCTTGGTCGGCGGATATTATTTTGACGAGAGTTTGGAAACGGCTGACCAGATCAGATTTGGTCCTGGGTTCCGTCCGTTTGCCGACCTGTTAATCCAAGGCGCAACCGGAGGAGCGTTGAATGTTAACGCTCTTGAATTGTTGCTGGGTGCGGATAACAATACTTTCTTCGCTGTCGGCACTGGATTTGAAAGCGAATTTACCCAAAACAACGAAGCATATTCGTTGTTCGGTCAAGTCGACCTCGAGTTGACCGATCGTTTGACTGTCACTTTGGGCGCAAACTACACGAAGGATAAAAAACGGGTCGTTTCCAATGGTGTGGCAACCGAACCGTTTTCTTTGATAGATCTTGACGCGCCGCAATTCGCGGGGTCCCGTCAATTGTTGTTGCAAGGCGCAGGGGTCGATCCTGCAACAGCCGCTTTCTTGGCCGCAAACCCTACCATCGTATTGGCAGACGGTTCCAGCGCGAACCCATTCGATGGTTTGCGTGCTTTTCAGTTCTTGCCGCAAATCTTGAATATTCCAAATGCGGTGGAAGATGGACGTTCGAACGACGATGATGTCACGTATATTGCGCGGGCGGCCTATGAATTGAGTGATACGGTCAATGTGTATGCTAGCTATGCAACGGGCTTCAAAGCGAGTTCTTGGAACCTTTCACGCGACAGTCGGCCACTGCCTGCCGATTTGACTTCAATCTTGGCACAAAATTTGGGTACGCCCAACCTCGTCGCCGGAACCCGTTTCGCATTGCCCGAGCAATCGACTGTGTATGAAGTAGGTATCAAAGGGAATTGGGGTCTCGCAGGCGCTAATTTGACTGTATTCCAGCAGAATATTGATGACTTCCAAGCCAATACCTTTGTCGGTTCGAGCTTCGTCCTGTCAAATGCAGGAAAGCAGGAGACCTTTGGGATTGAGTTTGACGGTTTTGTGAGACCGACTGATTCGCTGACGCTATCTCTCGCAGCAACATATCTCGATGCTAAATATGATAGCTTTGTTGGCTCACCGGTCGGTGATCTGTCTGGTGTGTTTGTGGCTGGCGTGGCTCCGCTCAGTGCAAATTTCGGTGCCACATGGAACAAAGAGCTGTCCAACTTTGACCGGATCATTCTGCGTGCGGATTATGCATATGAGTCAGAGGTTCAAATCTTGAATGGTTTAACTAATTTCATCGGTACAAATGCTGATGGTTCACAGAACTTTGAACCGGCACGTGCGGCAGCGAGAAACTTCACCCGTGCAACAAATAATGTAAACGCCTCGGCGACATATGCGTTGGACAATGGTCTGGAATTCTCGGTTTGGGCGCGTAACCTGTTTGACGATCGTGTTATTACGACCATCTTCCCATCAGTTGCTCAGGGCCAATCAATTTCCGGTTATCCCAACGCACCGCGCACTTATGGTGGTACGGTCCGCTTCAAGTTCTAAGCGATTTACCGCGATGATTACGAGAAGGGGCTGCCGAGAGGTGGCCCCTTTTTCGCGGTGTCATCTGGCCATCTGCGGAGGGTTGGGTATGGTGCTTCGGCAATCTGAAAATTTCTAAGGGACAGACAGTATGGGGCTTAATATCCCGAGAGTTTTATCGGTCACGATTGACATGATCAGAGGCCGTTTTTTCAGGCTGTTGGCATTATGGCTGCTCTTCGTCATCTTCCAGCTCGCCGGGCTAATGCTGGTCGGCGCATTTACCGGCGTTTCTGCAATGGTAGGGGGCATGACGGATAGTGCGGCCGGTATGGGCGGCCTGGGCGCTGCCACCATTGCGGTGATGGTTATTTTTTATGTAGCCTATTTCTATATCTACGCCGCACAGTCCGTTTCCATGAGCGCTGCGGCCTCGCCATTATTGCAACCTGAATTTGGAATCACCCTATCCAGGGGGTTTCGCGGGGGGCTGTCATTGCTATGCGTGTATATTCTCCTGATGATCGGCTATCTGATCGTCTCCGTTGCTCTGGGACTGCTCGTCGGCATTCTGGCGTTTCTGGGCGACGCAGGAACTATCTTGGGGGTGATCATACTCCTGCCGGCCCTGCTATATCTGGCCTGCCGCCTGAGTTTGCTTGCACCCGTAATCGCGGTCGACGGAGTGTCGAACCCCGTAGGCGTGATTGCGCGAACATGGCAGCTGACCGCCGGCAACGCTTTCAAAATTTTCATCGCTCTGGTGGTGTATTCACTGTTTGCGATTGTGCTGGTTGGCATGATTTTGGCAGTGTTTTGGGGATCCTTCAGCGACATGACGGTCACTGAAACAATGTCTAATCCTGCCGTGATCGTTTCTCTGACACTTGTGTTTGTGTTCGTAATGATTGTGCTGTCAGTGGCAGGTTCTGCGTTGTTTTCTGTCTTGCATTCTGAATTAACCGATAGCGACACTGCGAGACTGGGCCGTACGTTTGAATAATCGGTCCTGATCCTAAAGCGTTCTGAGCGCCTGTGCCGGTTTCGCTCTTAATAACGGGATCGAACCGGCCAGCGCGAATATCAGAACGAAGGTCAGCCCGCCGCCGAGCACGGCCAGTATCTCGCCCCAATTGGGTAGCCAGTCAAATTCGAACAATTGCGTGATGACCAGCCATGCCAGCCCGCTGCCGAGCCCCAGCGCGACGATGGCTAACGTCACTGCGAGTAATCCATACTCGGCCAATTGCATAATCAGAACCTGCCGTCTGCTGGCACCAAGCACGCGCATCACGACTGTATCATAGGTGCGCGAGGCGCGGGCAGCGGCAATCGCCCCGATCAACACGGCAAGTCCTGCCAGTACAGCAACCGATGCGGCGGCGAATGTGGCCAGGCCCACCTGGCTCAAAATCGTCCGTGCTTCGGTAAGCACCTGCCCGATTTCAATAACCGAGCTGGAGGGGAAGTTCTGCACCAGTTGGCGCAGCAGCGGCCCGGTGGCCGCGCCTGATGGCAAGTCAATGGTGGCGGTGAGATTATGCGGCGCATCTGCGATTGCATTTTCCGAGAACACAAGAACGAAATTGAAGCCCATATTCTCCCAATCGATCCGACGGAAATTGGCCACAGTCGCGGTTTTTTCCACACCCAGAATACCAATGGTCAGCTGATCACCGATTTCCAGATCAATCGCTTCGGCAAATTCTTCATCGACCGATACAAGCGGATCACCGGAATGATCTGCATCCCACCACTCACCTTCGATCAGCGAGTTGCCCGCAGGCAGCATGCCCGAATAGGTCAGACCGCGTTCCCCGCGCAGCGGCCAGGCACCATCGGGGATGTCGTCCAGTTCTGACACGCGGATCATGGCATCGGGGGGCCCATATGCGAGGATTGCACCGCGCAGAGTGGGGACCTTGCGGATCACCGCTTCAGGGTGATCGGCCTGTACCAGGGCGTTAAAGTCTGCCGATTTGCCGCGCGGGATATCCAGCACGAAATAATCCGGTGCCTGGTTCGGTACGCGGCTGTCAATATTGCCATTGATGCTGCTTTGGATCGCGGCGAGCAAGACGAATGCACTCAGCCCGAAACCGAGCGCCGTTACCAGTGCCCCGGTCGATGCGCCGGGCCGGTGCAGATTGGCAAGAGCATTGCGGATCAGCGGATTGGCCGGGCGCGGGACCGCCCCCGCTAATTTGCGGATACCCACACCGAGCAAGGCCAGCAGACCAAGCACGACAGCAGCGCCGGCCAGGAAACCACCAGACAGCAGCGGCTGGTTGGCCGTCAGCAAAGCGAGCGCGATAATGGCCGCAAGACCGCCCATGACCCATCCAAGCGCCGTACCGTCTTTCGTGAGCGGTACAATCCGCGCCCGCATCAGTGCCATTGCCGGAAAACGCCGTGCGCGCAGAACAGGTGTCGCGGCAAATATCAGCGCGACCAGCAATCCATAAGCGGCTGCGACCAGCAGCGCAGCCGGTTCAAACACAAAACCGGTATTAACGGGCAACAACCCGTCCAATGCCGCGGCAAGCGCCGGGGTGACCAATATACCCGCAAGCAGGCCGAGCAGACTGCCCGCCAAGGCTGCGGCACCGATTTGCAACGCATATATGCGCGCAATATCCCGGCTCGATGCGCCTAAAACCTTCAGCGTGGCAATGCTCGCGCGGCGCGCCTCGAGATAGGACGACACGCCCCCGCCAATGCCGATACCCGCGATCACGAGAGCGGCCAGACCGACCAGGGTCAGAAATTCTCCCATCCGCGATACGAAGCGGTCCGCGCCGGGGCTGGCGCGGTCGCGGCTGCGATAATCGAAACCAGCATTGGGGAAGCGAGCCTCGATTTCCTCTTCCACATCACCGGGATCGCGCGCGGCATCATCAAAGGCGATGCGGTATTTGCTCTCATACAGCGATCCGGGCTCGACCAGTCCCGCCCGCGCCGGAATATCGGCCGCAACCAGGACAGTCGGGCCAAGCTGAAAGCCTTCGCTCAGCCGGTCCGGCTCGTTGCCGATAATGCCCGCCGCGCGCAATGTGGCAGTGCCGACGGTGAAACTGTCACCCACTTCGATACCGAGCCGGTCAATCGCGCCCTGCGCCAGCCACGCATCATTGCCCGAAGGAGCGGAGGATTCGCTGCCGTCAATAAGAGTGAATCTGCCGTAAAGCGGCCACTTGTCATCAACGGCTTTCAGTTCCACAGGCGCCGCATTTTCCGGGGTGCTGGCCATCGCCTGCAAACGGGTACCTCCGGAAATTTCGCCATATCCGGCCAATGCGTTCTTTTCCTCTGCGGAAAGATCGCGCTGCCAGATTTCAATTTCCAGATCGCCGCCAAGCAATTCTTGCCCGCGCCCTTCCAGCTCCTGCTCGATAGCGCCTGTCAACGTACCGATTGCGGCGAGGGCACCGGTCCCAAGAAACAGACATACCAATAGCAGGCGCAGCCCCTTGAAGCGGCCGTTCAAATCGCGCCGGGCGATGCGCCAGGCGGTTGACCAGGGAATCGAGCCGCTCACGCTGGCTGAATATCTTTGGCTGTGTCTTTCGCAATCAGGCCGTCGCCAATGGTCACAACCCGGTCGCATCGCTGCGCCAATTCCACATCATGCGTAATAACCAGCAATGTCGCGCCGGTTTCTGCGCGGCGGGCGAAGAGCAGATCGATAATGTCATGACCGGTCGCACCATCAAGATTGCCGGTCGGCTCATCGGCGAAAATCAGGGCTGGGCCAGGGGCAATCGCGCGCGCGATCGCCACGCGCTGCTGCTCGCCTCCTGATAGCTGCGTCGGGTAATGGCCCAGCCGGTGGCCAAGGCCAACCGCTTCCAATTCCGCCTTGGCCCGTTCGGTCGCATCCTCTGCGCCAGCGAGTTCCATCGGGGTGGCGACATTTTCGAGCGCGGTCATTGTCGGCAACAAGTGAAATGCCTGCAGCACGATCCCGATCTTGCCGCGCCGCGCCTGCGCCAGCCCATCTTCATCCAGCGCCATGAAGTCTTGTCCTGCAACCGATAGCGATCCGCCGGTGGCGCGCTCCAGTCCGCTGAGTACAGCCATGAGTGAGCTTTTGCCCGAACCCGATGGGCCGAGCAGCGCAATCACTTCGCCAGTGGCGACGTCGAGATCAATTCCGCGCAAGACAGTGACCGGCGTATTCTCCGGATCATAGGTAAGCGTCAGATTGCGGGCAGAAATAGAGTTAGGACTTGTCACCAAAAACCAATCGCATAGGTAAGGGGGCCGAGCAAGGAGGCTCGCATATGAAACACAGCCGTTTGTCGATAGTTCCCGCCCTGATGAGTGCCGCATTGCTGACCGCATGCGGCGGTGAGCCTGCGACAGCACCCGACACGGCGCGCGAGGATGCCGCTGCGCAGGCCGCTCTGCAGCAGCCCGTGATGGGGCCGGAGCGGCGCATTCTCGCCTTTGGAAACAGCCTGTTTGCCGGGTATAATGTGGCGCAGACAGACAGTTACCCTGCCAAGCTGGAAGCCGCGATGCGCGCGCAGGGCATCAATGCGCGTGTCACCGGCGCCGGGGTTTCCGGTGACACGACGGCGGCTGGATTGCAGCGATTGGCGTTCACTCTTGATACGCAACAAGAAAAGCCGGAGCTGTTTATTCTGGAACTGGGCGGGAATGATCTGCTGCGCGGCATCCAACCGGATCAAACCCGCGCAAACCTCGCGGCGATGCTGGATGAGCTGCAAAAGCGCGGCATCCCAGTGCTGCTGATGGGCATGCGCGCACCGCCCAATTACGGCCCAGAATTCCAGGCGCAGTTTGACGGGCTCTATCCGGCGCTGGCAGAAGAATATGGCGCGCAGCTCGTGCCGTTTTTTCTGGAGTCGATTTACGACAAGCCAGAGATGATCCAGTCTGACCGGATCCATCCGACAGAGCAGGGGATCGAGACGCTGGTCGGCGCGACAGTGGATGCGGTGACGGCGGCTTTGCCTGAAGACTAAATCCGCATGGCTTCTCCGCCATCAATCCGCCAGATCGCCGCGTCGCCCTGAATTGCGGCAAAGGGTGCCAGCTCTGTGCCTGTCAGCCACACTTGTGCGCCGCTGCCGCGTAGCCGGTCAAACAGGGCATCACGGCGGATCGGGTCAAGATGCGCGGCAACCTCGTCCAGCAGCAGCACATTAGGGCGTCCGCGTGTGGCAAGCTGCGAATGGGCCAGAATAATCGCGATGAGCATCGCCTTCTGCTCGCCAGTTGAGCACAGCGCGGCGGGCGCGCTTTTGCCCGCCATATGAACGCCCAGCTCATCGCGGTGCGGGCCGATCAGCGTACGTGAGGCCGCGCGGTCTTTCCGGCGGTTCTGTTGCAAAGCCTCCGCCAAATCGGCCTGTAACAACGGCCCGCCAGCCTTGTAAGACAGGGCAGGGCGAGCAAAGGGTTCTTCGGGCAGTGTAGCCAATTCCTGCATCAGTGCAGAGATGAGCCGCGCTCGCCCTGCAGACAGTGCCGCGCCATACTCGGCCAGATGCGCTTCCACCCCGTCCAGCCAAGCGGGCTCGGGCTCCCGCTCGTCGCCAAGCAGTCGGTTGCGTTCACGCAGGGAGGCTTCGTAGCGCGCAGCTGCGCGTGCGTGGGAGGGGTCAATGGCGAGTACCATCCGATCGACAAAGCGGCGTCTTGCACCTGCGCTGTCAGTGAATAAACGGTCCATCGCCGGCGTAAGCCAGCCGATGGCAAGCCATTCCCCCAAACTGACCGCGCTGGCATCGCTGCCATTCACGCGCACCAATCGCCGCCCTGGCCTGGCCGCATTGATATAGGTGCCGAGTCTGACAGCGTCCTGGCCGGTGTCCGCGATGAGCGACGCACCAACGGTGAAGCCGCCGTCGCCATATTGGCCGGCCATCTCTGTCAACGATGCCCGCCGTAACCCGCGTCCAGGTGCAAAGAGCGACAGAGCCTCCATTATATTGGTTTTGCCCGCACCATTATCGCCCACCAGCAGATTGAACTGGCAGGTTCCATCCAGCCGGCTGTCAGCGTGATTGCGGAACGTGGAAAGAGTGATGTGATCCAATACCATATCGTCACAGCCAGTAGCTGTAGAGCGGCGGCGGCGCCACTTGAATTGAGTAAACCAAACATTGGTATAAAATACCAATATTCAGTATTTGTTAATCTAACTATCACGGTGTAAAATCCGGAAAATCCCAGAATTCCAAGATTTCTCAAAACTGGCACGCTGTCTGCAAAGTGAATGGCATGGCGGAATGATCCACCACACTAACCATTAAGAAGAGGGAACCACCAATGAACAATCTCAACACCATCTCCAGCCGCGTCGTTGCAGCCGTTAGCTCACTGGCCCTTTCGGTGGTGATATTCGCCGCCGCAATCATGCCGGCCAATCAGGGCGCCATCCTGCCGCTGGTTGCATAAATCAGACAGTTTCACACCCATTCAAATCTAAGGACATTACCATGCAAGCACTTCAAAACATCTCTGGCCAAGCCGTCGCAGCGATCAGCTCGGTAGCATTCTCATTCATCATCTTTGCCGCAGCTATCACTCCGGCGAACCAGGGCGTCCTGCTCCCTATCGTTGTCTGATCGCTTGCATCAAAATCCGTATTTGAAAGACCAAAACATGATTACCCTGAATGAATTGAGCAACCGCGCCGTCGCCGCTGCTGCATCACTCGCGATATCGGCTGTGTTACTTGCCGCTGCTATCGTCCCAGCCACACATAATTTCTCCGGAGTTTTCGCATGAGCCAGTTGGAACATAAAAATGCAGGCGGTTCGCCATCCAAGGGTTTCCGGCTGGACCGCGCCAACGCCAAAATCTGGGGTGTATGTTCAGGAATTTCAAACTCGACCGGCATCGACCCGGTGTTCATCCGGATCGGCTTTGTGATCGGCGCGCTGGCCAGTGTTGGCACGGCTGCTCTTATCTACGCCGGAATTGGATTAATCGCCGACTGACGGCTGTCTTAATCGGGACCGTCAGCCAGCGGTGAAATGCCCCAGACTATATCCGCTACATCGCCGAAATGCCGCCATCGAGTTTGAGCTCGGCGCCGGTCATGAACCGGCTTTCATCGCTCGCCAGATACAGCACAGCATTGGCGATATCGTTGGGCTCACCGACAAATTTCAGCGGAATTTGACGGGCAAGCTTATCCAGCAATACGTGTTTATCCAGCCCCGCATGCCTCGCCGTGCCGTCCAAAATCGGTGTATCAACAAAGGTGGGATGCACCGAATTGCTGCGAATATTCATATTCTTTTTTGCGCAGTGAAGCGCGATGGATTTGCTGAGCATCCATACTGCTGCTTTGGACGCATTATAGGCGGGCATTGTATCACTGGCGATCAGGCCCGCGATAGAACTGATATTGATGATTGACCCGGGCGCATGGTCACGCATCAGAGGCAAAGCTTTCTGACAGCCGTGAAAGATCGAATCGACATTAACCGAGAAGCAGCGTTGCCAATCGGCAAAATCGCATGTTTCGATATTCCCGGCGACACCAATACCGGCATTATTGACCAGTACGCTCAGCCCGCCCAGATTATCACGGGCGCTGTCAATGGCAGCCTCCCATGATACAGGGTCGGTAACGTCATGCTGGATGGAAAACGCGGTGCCAGCGCCCAGCGCATCATTGATCCCCTTGGCGGTTTCTTCAGCCCCTTCGCCGTTCAGATCGCTGCACAAAACACGTGCGCCCTCCTGAGCGAGGAGCATAGAATGGGCCGCGCCAAGCCCCTGTGCCGCACCAGTTACGAGAGCGAGTTTGCCCTTAACGCGATCAACCATTGCCACTATCTCCCATCAGATGCTCCGCCATCAATATGGCCAGACGCACATCAACCGCATGGCCGCTGGCGCGCCAATCGGCAACAAATTGTCGTAAATCACTAAGCTTGACGCGGTGGACGGTGATATTCTCACCCGGCAATCCGCCGCCTTCGCCAACCTTGGACAGCCCATGCGCGCGCAGCAGAGTGAAACTTTCGCTGACCATGCCCGGGCTGGAATAATATTCGCCCAGATTGTCCATCCGAGCAGCTTTATAGCCGGTTTCTTCCTCCAGCTCGCGCATCGCGGCCGTTTCCGGGGTATCGTTTGCGCCGCCATCATCATCACCAATCAGACCGGCGGGAATTTCCAGACTGCGTTTGCCCAAGGGGATGCGGTATTGTTCGACCAGCAGAACATGTCCATCATCTATGGCGATAATCGCCGCGGCGCGGATATTGCGGGCACGACCGGCATATTCCCACCGGCCGCGCCGTTTGGCGGTGATGAACCTACCTTGCCACATGATCTGTTCGGGCAGGGCGGCATCGGGGTCTGTATCACTCATGGAAAAGGTGCTTAGACCTCTATCAACCGGTCAGGCAATTCGTTTTGGTCATCATGTGCGCGGGGGAAATGTTCGGAGAGAACCTCCCCCACATCGCGGACACCAGCGGCCATACCCTCGGCGATTTTGCCCTGCCTGATTTCCGACAGCATATCGGCCATAGCATCACCCCAAACCTCCGCCGGGACTTTGTTGGCGATGGGTTCATCGGCGACGATTTCTGCGCGGTGTTCCTGCATGGACAGGTAGATCATAATCCCGGTGCGGCCATGCGTGCGCTTTTCCGCGCCGACCTTGAAATGCGCCACCGCGCGGGCATGGACGCGCAGCGTCTTGACTTTGCCGGGGACGAGCGCGAACCGGATCGTATCGGACAGTTGCAGCAGCCAGACCGCCAGGAACCAGAATATCGCTGCGCCTGCCGCCATCGAGAATATCTCGCGCGGGGTCCAGTCAGTGTTCCACCCGCCGTGAAGCCCGGCATAGCTATCGAGCAGTAGGTCAGGAAACGTCACGCAGAATGTCAGCGCCAGAAATGCGGCGAGGGCGCTCCACGCCAAGGCGATGTCAGTATATCCATCCGACCGGTCGGCCAGAACGGTGACGATTTCGCCCGATGTCTGCAATTCTGCGGTTGCCACAGCGTTAGTGACGATTTCATGTGACCGCGCGTCGAGGTATGATTTACGTGCCATAGCCTGTCTCCTACCAGCCACCCGAGGCACCGCCGCCGCCAAAACTGCCGCCCCCACCAGAGAAACCGCCGCCGCCGAGGCCGCCTCCACCGCCCCAGCCGCCGCCGGAACTTCCGCCGCCCGCTGCACCGCGCAGAACCGCGCTACCAACTTCCCACAGGATAATATCGCCAACGCCGCTGCCGGTCAGAGTACCATTGCCGCGCCGCCCGCCTTTGCCGCGATATTTCTTGCCGCTCGCCCCGCGCAGCATAGGCAGGATGATGAACAAGAGAAAAAATGCGAGGAAAATGATTGTCGGAAAATCAATTCCCCCGCCGCTGCTGCGTTGCGGTTCCTGAACTGCCTCAGCAGCCACTGCGCGGGCTTCATCAGGGGGTAACGTCAATTGTTCGATGATGCTGTCGGTCGCCGCTGTAATGCCGCCCGCATAATCGCCTTCGCGAAAACGCGGGACCATTTGCTGGTTGATAATAACCGATGACAGGCCATCGGTGATGATGCCTTCAAGCCCGTACCCCGCTTCAATCCGGGTCTTGCGGTCATTGGGCGCCACGATAATCAGCGCGCCATCATTGCGCTCCTTATCCCCAATGCCCCATTCACGGCCCAGCTGATATCCGTAATCGGCAATGTCATAGCCCTGCAAATCGGGAATGGTGGCAATGACCAATTGCCGCTGCGACTGCGTTTCCAATGCTTGCAGTTTGGCCGTCAGCGCCGCTTCCTGATCATCAGGAATGATATCCGCCGCATCGACCACGCGCCCAGACAGAGCAGGGAAGTCTTGCGCCAATGCGGGCTGCCCGAAAAGCAGTCCTGCACTCAGCACGAGGACAGCGGCAATACGGTGTAATGCGTTCATCGGCGGATTAGCTACCCGAAGTCATATCAAGGACAGGGGCCGCTTCAGCGCCTTCGGTCACAGCCGAATAGGGGACCAGCGGTTCCGCGCCGTGGATCAAATTCGCGCCGATTGTATCGGGAAATGTGCGGATGGTTGTGTTATAATGGCGAACCGCTTCGTTGTAATCGCGCAAAGCCACTGCAATCCGGTTTTCGGTGCCTTCAAACTGGCTCTGGAATGACAGGTAATTCTGGTTGGACTGGATATTGGGATAGGCTTCAAAACTTGCGAGCAAGCGCCCGATCCCCTGGCTCATCTGCCCCTGCGCCGCGGCAAGTTCAGCCATTTTGTCGGGATTGCCCAGATCATCAGCTGAAACATTAATACTGGTCGCTTTGGCGCGTGCTTCTGTCACCTGGGTCAGAATTGTCCGCTCATTTTCGGACGCGCCCTGGACGATTTCCGCCAGATTGGGGATCAGATTGGCACGGCGCTGGAACTGGGCCTCCACATCAGCCCATTTGGCTTTGGCGTTTTCCTCAGCAGTCGGAACCGAATTAATGCCGCACGCAGACAGTGTCATCGCAGCAGCAGCAGCCAGCGCAGCGCGCGGGATAAAGGTCAATTTCATGTGTCGTAGCTCCCCAAAATATCTGTAGCGGCGCCCGGAATAGTCGCGCATTCCACCTGTATTACCAAGATAGCACGGTAAACTTGTGTTTCAAGATAGCATGGGCGGTTGGCACTGCGGTGATTTAATGGCATGGGCGCCGCCTTCACAACCAAGATGGGGGGCGCATAATGCTCGCAGAATTTAAGGACTTTATTGCCAAGGGCAATGTTATGGAACTGGCCGTTGCGGTCATAATCGCTGGCGCATTCGGCGTTATTGTCGCATCGCTCACCGCTGATGTGATTATGCCACTGGTAGGCATGGTGGTTGGCGATGTCGACTTCAGCAGCCAATATATCGTGTTGAGCGGCGACGTGGAGGCTGGCATGTCATTGGAGGCCGCGCGCGAAGCGGGCGCCAACGTATTGGCCTATGGCGCTTTCGTTACATCGATCATAAACTTCGTCATCCTCGCCTTCGTCATCTTCATGCTGGTCCGCTACGTGAACAAGATTCAGGCGAAATATGAGAAACCCGCCGCAGAAGAGGCGCCAGCGGGCCCGACCGAGATCGAATTGCTGACCGAAATTCGCGACGCTTTGAAAAAGTAACAGGCTGATAAATCGGGGCCTCAACGCCCTCCTGTTCCGCTGATTGCGGGATACACTTCACATTAAGCCGGGATCGACTATATAGGTTGGTGCCGGCTTTTTGCTGGCTATGGCGATAAATTGCAGTGTGCAATAAGCATAACGGACCCGGGGGCAGTACCCGGCGGCTCCACCAAAAGCGGCAGACGCTCTTGATTGATAAGAGTGTGGGCCGTTCCTGATGGGGCCGAACTAGGATCGACGTGTGCCGAAAAGCATTGTTTTTGCCCGGGTTGAGAATTCCCGCCAAAGCTCATTTTTATAAGTGCAAACGATAACGAAGCACTCGCTCTCGCAGCGTAATTTGATGGCCTAACGGCCGGACATTACAAAGCCTAAGCGCGGTTGGACCCACCGGGCAACAGAAGCGGATTCCGGGGGCCCGAGGGGGGGCCTAGCAACAGAACCCCCCTCATTTTTCCCCGATTGAGAGAACGATGCGTGAACATATTACGGCGTTCATCCCCCCGATGAAAAGAACGTGGGGGGCCTAGCAACAGAACCCCCCTCATTTTTCCCCGATTAAGAGAACGATGCGTGAATATATTACGGCGTTCATCCCCCCGATGAAAAGAACGTGGGCGGCCTAGCAACAGAACCCCAATTTCCTGCAGAAATGCCGCGCATGGGTGGCGCGCGGGAGCCAGCAAAAACACCGTGCGCATGGCAATGTACCGGCCAGCGCGTCAACAGTTCCCCGCGCTCGCTGCGGTTTTACTGGTCCTCATCGCGGCCATGCTCAATTGTGTTTACGCCGCCATCGGCAGCGGTCTGGTACTGCCCGCCGGATTTCAGAAAAGCTCTTGTGGTCAGCAAATGCGGACCGGAACGCGCCGAGTACATAGCAGCCGGTATATTACGGGCGTTCGCCGGTTAGCCGGCCTCTTCCTGATCGCGTTCCAAGCGCAAGCAATCGAGTATCTTGGCACCGGCCAGAAACACCGCTCCGGTCGTTGCGAGGAACAGCAGTCTGCCGCCCCAGCCGGGGAAATCGGCGAGATATTGTGCACCGCGAGCGGTGGAGCCCAGCGCCAGCGCATAGATAATCAAATAGGCTTCCAGCTTCGTCTTGATGACAAACAGCCTACTGATCTTGTGTAACATGCGCGTCTCTTCCCTAACCTATGCCCGTCAAAACCGTTTCTGAGCGGCCAGGAGCTACCGTTCACAATGGTTAATCCGCAGATGATCTTAGCGATACATTGTGCGGCGTCCAGCGCGTTAACTTAGTTCATCGAGGTCCAGCGCGGTCAACATGGCATGGCGTGCCGCAATGACACGCTTTCGCAGCTCCGCGTCACCGATCTGACCGGGGGCAATTTCCTGTGGCCAATGGTCGCTGATGACATTGCCGAGCAGCTCGGCCTTGGCCTCGTCCAGCATAAAACGCGGATCAACAGTGGCGGGGTCGGCCACCACGCGCAGCCGCAAACAGGCCGGTCCGCCGCCATTGGCCATACTCTGGCGCACATCCACGAACCGGATCGTGCGGATCGGCTGGTTGCCGCCGATCGCCTCTTCCGCCCAGCGCAGGATAGGCTCGGTCCGGGCTTCCTCAGGCGCAATCAGCTCCGCCCCGCCGCCTGGCATTGTCACAAGCTGCGAATTGAACAGATAGGTCGTGATGGCCTGTGACAGACTGACGGCGCGGGCCGGGACCTCGACCACTTCGAGTTCAGGGAATTTTGCGCGGATGGCAGCGTAGGCGCCGTGCTGGTCAGCAAAAGCAAGGGCGTGTGTAAACAGCACCTGTTCATTTGCCACAGCCACCACATCATTGTGGAACGCGCCCGCCGCAATCGCTTCCGGGTTCTGTTCGATGAAAACGGTTTTATCCGGCGGCAGACGATTGAGACGGGCCACAGCCCGGCTGGCTTGCTCGTGCTGGCGGGCTGGGAATGCGCCGCCTGTGCGGCCATATACGAAAATCTCGACCCCGGCGGCGCCATGCTCTCTGCACAGCCGCATGTGATTGGCCGCGCCTTCATCACCGAAACTGGCGGGCACGGCATCGTGCACCGCAAAATATTCCGCATTGCTGAATGCTACGCGTAATTGCTTGACCGTATCGGGCCATTCCTGGCCGCGATGGACCATCGTTGCCAGATTGGCGGCGGTAAGGTGGCATTTGCCGTCGAGCGTATCGGCAGCCGGGCTGACCGTGGCCGCATTGGCAGTCCACATCGCGCTCGCGGACCATGCAGCGCGGAGCAGGGCCGGATCGGCGGTGTTGTCCACGCCGAGAGCCCGTATTAGCCCGTCATTCGGGCGCGGCAGGGGGAGCAGATATCCCTGCGCCAACCCCACTGCATGATTGGCCTGCATTTTGGCCAGGCCCTGCAGTGCTGCGGCACGCGGATAAGACGTCTCGCCCGCATTATTGGTGGCGGCCAGATTGCCCAGGCTTAACCCGGCGTAATTATGGCTGGGGCCGACAATACCGTCAAAATTTATTTCAACCGCGTTCACCGGGCAATGCTCCAGACCGTATCGCCAACCGCCACATCCAGCGTGTCTGCTGCGCAGGAATCAAGCGCGACGCTGCCATCCTCCAACAGCTCCCTCGCACCGTAGCAGCAGCGGAAATCGCCGAGATTGCCGGCCGCAACCAGAGCTTTCTCACCGGTCTTAAGAGCGATTGAGGACACGGTTGCACAGCGTGAACCGGCGATGCTTTTCACGGCATCAGTGCGCGCGGTCATAGTCGGACCGCCATCGAAAATATCGACATAGCCTTCAGCGGCAAAGCCCTCATTTTCAAGCATTCGCATGGCCGCCCGGCCCGTAGGGTGGGGCAGGCCGATCACGCTGCGCGCATCGTCTGATACCATCGCGATATAGACCGGATGTTTTGGCATCAGATCTGCGATAAACTGATTGCCATTGATGGCGTTGAAATAATCCGCTTCCTGAAAACTCATCCCGAAAAACCGGCCAGCGACACCATCCCAGAATGGCGATCCGCCGCGGTCGTCGATAATACCGCGCAATTCGGCAAGAATACGGTCAGCAAAACGCGCGCGGTGCATGGCAATGAACAGATAGCGGCTGCGCGCGAGAAGCAGACCGAGCCCGCCGGCGCGTTCATTGGGGTGTAGAAACAGCCCGCCAACCTCGCTCGCGCCCTCCAGATCAGTGACCAGGCTGAGCATTTCTGCACGGACTGTCCGGTCCAGTTCCTGCGAGTGCTGGGTCAGGGTGGTCATCCGGTAGGAGTAGAATGGCCATTGCTGCCCGACCTGAGTGAACAGTTGACAAGTCCCGCGCACGCTGCCCGTCTCGCGGTTTTCCAGAACCAGCACGAATTGATCATCGCCCAACTGTCCATCATCGCGGCCAAAGGCACTGGCTGCGCGTTCCAGTTTTGCCGCGAGCGCGGTCCGGTCTGCTGGCAGGTTGGTGAAGCCGCCGCCGGTCAGTTTCGCCATTTCGTAAAGCGGTTCCAAATCGGATGCGCGGGCGGCGCGAAGGCGGAAACTCACAGGCTTTCTCCTGATGCGAGGCGGTGGATGACAAGCGCGGAGAGCGCCGCCCGTTCGGGCAAGGAGGAGACGATCATAAACTCGTCAGGCGAATGGATCGATCCGCCGCGCACGCCCATCGTGTCGACCACTGGCACACCGCAGGATGCGATATTATTGCCATCACACACCCCGCCGGTGGATTGCCAACGAATATCCTGGCCAAGCGAGGCACCGCAATCGCGCACCAGATCAAACAGCGCCTGGGCTTTGCGATCAACCGGTTTGGGCGGACGCGAGATACCGCCATGCAGATGGATCGATACCTCCTGCGCCTGCTGGATATCGCCAATCAGTGCGGCAAGCGCGCTTTCAAAATCGGCAGCGGCAGCGGGGCTTTTGGGGCGGATGTTGAACCGCAAAACTGCATGGTCAGGGACCACATTATTGGCCGCGCCGCCTTCAATCTTGGCGGGGTTGATCGGGCATTGATCGGTCTGCAATTGCTTGAGGCCGAGCACCAAAGCCGCCGCTGCCACAATCGCATTGCGCCCGTCCTGAGGGTTGCGGCCTGCATGGGCCGATTTCCCCGTGATCGTCAGTGAATAGTTTCCGCTACCGCCGCGTGCGTGGGCTAAGGTGCCGTCGGGCAGCGCGCTTGGTTCATAAGTGAGCGCCGCAAATTTGCCCCGCGCCATCGCCTCAATCAGCGGAGCCGACGCTAGCGAGCCGGTTTCCTCATCCGAATTAATCAGAATATCATAACCGATTTTGTCCGCTACACCGCTACGCTCAAATGCGCGCAATGCGTGAAGAAAAACCGCAATCCCGCCTTTCATATCCGCCAGGCCGGGGCCGTTCAGCCTATCCTCATCCAGCCATGTCTGGTCTTGAAATGTATGATCTGCGGGAAAGACGGTATCCATATGTCCGGTAAACAGCAGCCGCCGCTCCGCATCAGGACGCACGCTGACGGTGAGATGCTGACCATGCTGTTTTTCAAAAATCTGACCGTCTGCACCCATTGCGGTGACCGGCGCCGGATCAACCAGAGCTATGTCACCGGGCAGAGCCGCCATTGCATCGCAGAGCAGCGCCGCTTGTCTGGCCAGGCCCGGCAGGTTGGCAGAACCGGTATTGACCGCGCTCCAGCTCTGCGCGTCAGCGAGCATTGCGCTGCCATCAATGGGTTCGATCAGACCTGCATGAACTGGATTGAGCTGTGACATGCGGCCACGCTTAGCCCGGCGAACGAGGCTGTCCAACCCTGTATATCCGCTTGGGGACGTATGGCTTGCCAAAGCTGTTGCATTCTGGTGCTTGGCCAGCCATATCAAACGGGTCCTCCCCAGACTTACACATTCAAAATAGCGCATCAGCATGACGGTGCCGTGCGCCCCCTATCTGTGAGGATTTATGAGCGATATCGCGACACGTGCCGGATTGACAATCGACCGCAAACTGGCTGAATTTATGGAGCGCGAGGTTCTTGGCCCGCTGGGCCGCGATGTCGATGCCTTTTGGGATGGATTTGCGGCTTTGCTGGCCCGTTTTGCGCCGCGCAACAGACAATTGCTGGTCAAACGTGATATGCTACAGCGCCAGATTGATAGCTGGCACAGGCAGCATCGCGGACAGCCTCATGATGCGGGCGCGTATAAAACCTTTCTCGAAGAAATCGGCTATCTGGTCCCCGAACCGGGTGATTTTGTGGTCGGTACGCAGAACGTCGATGCAGAAATCGCGACAATGGCCGGGCCGCAACTGGTCGTGCCTATTCTCAATGCCCGCTTCCTGCTCAACGCTGCCAATGCGCGGTGGGGCAGTTTGTATGATGCGTTTTACGGTACAGACGCGCTGGAGGATGCCCCTGCCGCCCAGCAAGCGGGATATTGCCCCGTTCGCGGCGCGGCGGTGATTGCGGCGGGGCGCAAATTCCTGGACGAGGCTGTGCCGCTGGCAACCGGCAGCTGGACGGACAGCACTGATGCTGCCTCGGCCGTTTTGCAGAATAGCGGCCAATATGTCGGCACCACCGGCAAAGGCCCGTTATTCATCAGCAACGGTCTGCATATTGAGGTGGTGGTCGATCCAGCCAGCCCGATTGGCGCGACCGATGGCGCTGGTATCGCAGATATCAATCTGGAAAGCGCGCTCACCGCAATTGCCGATTGCGAAGATTCGGTTGCGGCAGTCGATGCGGAGGACAAGCTGCTTGCCTATACCAACTGGCTGGGCATCATTCGCGGGGATCTGCAGCAAAGCTTTGAGAAAGGCGGCACGACGCACACACGCACATTGGCGGCGGACAAGCACTTTACAGCAGCAGACGGCACCCCGGGCACGCTGTCCGGGCGTAGCCTGATGTTTGTGCGTAATGTCGGACATCTGATGACCAACCCGGCGGTGCATCTGGCCGATGGCAGCGAAATTCCCGAAGGCATAATGGATGCCGTATTCACCAGCGCGATCAGCACCATTGATGTCGAGGGCAAAGCTGCATTCGGCAATTCAAGACATGGCAGCATCTATATCGTGAAGCCCAAAATGCACGGGCCAGAAGAATGCGCTTTTACCAATGATCTGTTCGATGCGGTGGAGGATCTGCTGGGGCTGCCGCGCCACACCATAAAAGTGGGCGTGATGGATGAGGAACGCCGCACCAGCGCCAATCTGGGCGCGTGTATCCATGCGGTGAAAGACCGGATCGTATTCATCAATACCGGCTTCCTTGACCGGACGGGTGATGAAATCCATACCTCGATGCACGCCGGGCCAATGGTCCGCAAGTCAGAGATGAAATCGTCGGCATGGCTGACCGCTTATGAGGCGCGCAATGTCGGTATCGGTTTGCGCCACGGCCTGTCGGGCAAGGCGCAAATCGGCAAAGGGATGTGGGCGGCCCCTGATCTGATGGGGCAGATGATGCGCGAGAAAATCGGGCATTTGAATGCAGGCGCGAACACTGCGTGGGTTCCTTCACCAACCGCGGCAACGCTGCATGCGCTGCATTATCATCAGAAGAACGTGTTCGAAGTGCAGAAGGAGCTGGGTGATGTGCCCGGTTTGGAACCCTTGCTTTCCATACCGCTGGCCGGGGGCACCAATTGGAGCGCGGCGGACATCCGCGAAGAGCTCGACAATAACGCACAGGGGCTGCTCGGTTATGTTGTCCGTTGGATCGATGCCGGTGTCGGCTGTTCCAAAGTGCCGGACATTAACGATGTGGGTTTAATGGAAGACCGCGCGACATTGCGTATCTCCAGCCAGCATATGGCCAATTGGCTGCTCCACGGCGTGTGTACGCAGGACCAGATCATGGACAGCCTCAAACGGATGGCGGAAACCGTGGATGCGCAGAATGCAGGCGATCCCGCTTATGAACCGATGACCGGCAATTGGGACGGAGCGGCTTTCACCGCTGCATGCGATCTGGTGTTCAAAGGTGCCGAGCAGCCCAGCGGCTATACCGAGCCCCTGCTTCACCAATGGCGTCTGCGGAAAAAAGCAGGGTGACAGTTGCTTGACACAATTGACACTGTGTCAAGCGCGCGAATAGACTATAAATTATTGATATTAAACAAAATAATTAATTAATGCTTCAGCTGTCCGGGCAGTATCCCCCCCGGGGGGGGCGGCGCTGATTGAGAGGTCACCCGATGTTTGTCCGATAGCCGGTTTTTGCGGTGTAGGAAAATGTCCCGTTATCATGTTGCCATATACGAGCGGTAACGGGCGATATGGCCGGGGCGCAGACGGTCTGCGCCAATCGAGATGTTGCCCGGCTATTGGCGCGCCGATAATATGCGCGCAATCTGCATGAATTCGTCCACGGTCAAGGTCTCTGCCCGGCGCGTATCGTCAATAGCGAGATCGGCCAGCGCATCGAGCGCACCGGGGATGGTTTTCACGCTTTGACGCAGCATTTTACGCCTTTGCCCAAAGGCGGCGGCGGTCAGCTGCTCCAGCAATTTTGCAGATATGTCATCTGGCATGTCGGACGGCGTGACATGGACGATCGCGCTCATAACTTTGGGCGGCGGTGTGAAGGCGCTGCGATGCACTTTCATGGCGAGCACGGCTTTGGATCGCCACTGTGCCAAGATGGCGAGGCGTCCAAAGGCACTGCCGCCGGGCTGCGCGGTGATCCGCTTGGCCACCTCGTGCTGGAACATCAATGTCAGCGAGGTCCATTGCGGCGGCCATTGTTGCCCGCCAAGCCATTTAACCAGCAGCGCGGTGCCGACATTATAGGGCAGATTGGATGCAATGGCGTAAGGCTCGGACAAGAGCGCGTCATGATCGAGTTTCATCGCGTCGCCATGAATAACCGCCAGCTGCCCCGGAAAGGCAACCTCCAGCTCGGCCAGTGCGGGCAGACAGCGTCCATCCATCTCGATAGCGGTAACCCGCGCCCCGGCACGCAGCAACGCGCGGGTCAGGCCGCCCGGACCAGGCCCGATCTCCAGCACTGCCTGGCCCTGCAAATCACCAGGAATGGCCGCGATCCGGGCAAGCAGCTGTTCATCAAACAGGAAGTTCTGGCCCATCGCTTTGGACGCGCTCAAACCGTGGCGCGCGATCACTTCGCGCAAAGGCGGCAGGTCAGCCATTGCGGCGCGCGGCACATGCACCTGCCATCTGGATCGCTGCAATCATTGCGCCCGCATTGGCAACCCCCTGACCGGCTATGTCAAACGCGGTCCCATGATCGGGCGAAGTGCGGATAATCGGCAGGCCCAGCGTGACATTGACCCCCTTGTCGAAATCGAGAGCCTTCACTGGGATCAGCGCCTGGTCATGATACATGCACAGCGCCGCATCATAGCCAGGCCGCGCATGCGGCGCAAACAGCGCATCGGCGGGATGCGGCCCGCTTGCGCATATGCCAGCAGATTGCAGCGCCGCGATTGCCGGAGCGATATGGTCAATCTCTTCCTTCCCGAACGCGCCATTTTCCCCTGCATGCGGATTGAGCCCGGCAATGGCGATATGCGGATGTTTGATCCCGAAATCGCGGCGCAGCGCAGCATCGGCAATGGTCGCCCGGTGAACAATCCTGTCTGTCGTTATCATGCCTGCAACATCGGCCAGCGCGCAGTGCACGGTGAGCGGAATGGCGCGCAATTGCGGCCCCGCCAGCATCATCACAGCATCACCGGGCGGCACGGCGCAGCTATGCGCGAGATATTCGGTCTGCCCGGCATGTTCAAAACCGATATCTGCCAGCTGCGTCTTACTCACCGGGGCGGTGATCATCGCGGGTACCTCGCCGCCAAGCGCGAGTTGTGTCGCGCCTTCGAGCGATGCCAGGGCCAGCTTTGCGCCATGTTGCGATGGGTGGCCCGCAGTAAAGGGTTCATCCATCGTACCAAAGACGGGTAAATGCGTCTCAAAAATATCTGCAGCTTCGGCGAGCGAAGCGACCGCGCGCACGGGGACATCCAGCCCGCACGCCGTGGCGGCGGCAGCCAGAACGCCCGCTCCGCCGATCACACAAAATGGCGGCAAATCCGCCTGCACGCGCTGCGTCCAGGCCCGCGCGATAATTTCCGGTCCAATACCGGCCGGATCACCCAGTGATACGGCAAAGACACGCCGCAAGGTGGTCAATTATATTCGATATATGCGTCGTTACGCAGATCGCGCAGGAACCGCTGGGCGCGCTTCTGGACGCGCTCTTCCTCAAGATTGGCCATAATCTGTTCAAGTTCCGGCCCGCTATCCTGGGCAGCATCGGTCCGTCCGCATAACATCAGGACGCGCACCCCATCGGTGACTGAACCGAATGGCTGGGTCGTCTGGCCGATTTGCATAGCCAGCAGCGGAGCTTGCAATTGGTCTGGCAGAGTTCTCGCCTGGACGGAATTTGCATTCACTTCGGCCCCGATTGACGCGCCCACCGTTTCCGCATCGGCGCAGCTGCGCATGGACGCGATCGATGCATTGAAACGCTCCACACCGGCTTCAAACGCCGCCTGGTCAGTCCCGTCAGGAAAGCTGACCGAAATTTGCTTCAGATCGAGGATCGCATCGCGCGGATCAGCCATCAGAACCTGCCGCTTGTCGATCAGCAACATGACCATGATCCCGCCAGGGATGGCGAACGGGCCGCGCAATTCGCCCGGTTGCATCTGGCGGGCCTGTTCCACCATCGCGGCCGGCAGGGTCTCCAGACGTACAAAGCCCAGATCACCACCAACCGATGCGGTGGAGGATTCGGAGAATTGGCGGGCATAGGCCACAAAGCTGCCGCCCTGCTGCAATTGCTGCACGATCTGCCGTGCGTTCTGCTCAACAGCCGCGCGATTTTCGGTTGTGGCATTCAGGTAAATTTCGCCAATCCGGTATTCTTCGGTTCCGCGCGATGCCTCCATCCGCTCCTTTACTTCGCGGGCTTCCTCTTCAGAAACATTGACAAAGGGCGAGATATTGCGCCGGATCAGATTATTCCAGGCCAGCTCGCCGCGTATCTGCCGTTTAAGCGATGCGGGGGAGGAGCCGATGCGGAGCAGATAAATGTCCATCTGATCAGGGTTGGAGCCGAAATTCTGTGCTGCCAGGCTGTTGTAACGCTGTTCCACCAGCGCATTGTCAACCGGCATCTCCTGTGCCTCGGCCGCCTGTATCTGGATGGTTTCGTCAATCAGGTTGCGCAAAACCTGCTCTTTCACGCGCTGCAATTCGGCGGGCGGTAATTCGCCTTCGGATGCCGCGACCAGCAAAGCCACACGGTGGTCGATATCGGTTCCGGTGATGACCGTGCCGTTCACGACTGCGGTTGGTATCCGCATATTCGGGTTGTTATTGCCGAGCAGCTTCACGTCGGCGGGAATATTAAGGGCTGGCGCGCCTTGTTGCGGCGCAGCCTGGGCCAGCGTCGCCACCGGGCTCAGCGTCAGACCAAGAGCGGCGACCGTGCAGGCCAGTGCCGCCGGCGCTTTTTTCAATACGTAACGGGTCGAAAAGATCATAAAACTCACATCTATACCGGGTTATATATGGTGTTAATAAAGCGGAAGCCCGCAATGCATATCTGTTTTAATGTGACAGTTCCGGCTTAACCGAAGCTGAGCGCGTTTGAGCGTTAGCCTGTTTCCATGATCCTGCCAATCATTTGGCTGGGTGATAGATAAGGCTGGGTGATAGGCAAGGCTGGGTGATAGATAAGGCTGGGTGAAGCGCGGCACGCAGAGCGCAATCAGCGGAACCCAAGATTGCGCAAGGCGAAAAACAGCTGAAATGTATTTCCGCGCTCCGCATCACCGGTTTCGGAATAATCGCGCCGCCAGGTCAGGCCGAGTTCCAGGCAATCATCGCGATATGACACGCCCAGCCGCGTCCGGATCGGCTCGAAGCCGTCAGAGGTGAGAGTCGGGTCTTCCTCAAAATCGGTGAGATTGATAATCCCGGCGCCAAAAATCGACCAGTATTTCGCGAAAGCAACACGGGTGGCGAAGCGCAGCTCCTCCCGGTCCTGCAAATCCTCGATACCCTCGGCAATATTCCGGTTGAGACGCAAATAGCCGATCTCGGCATAGGTCCGTTTGTCACCAATCGTTGCATCAAATTCGTTACGGCGAACGGCGAAATTATCCTTGTCGAGCCGGTATCGGTGGGTAATGCTGATCATATCACGGAAGCGCAATTCGGTGCGCCCGACGAAATCGGACACGCGCTCGCGAATTCCGGTACCGCCAATCAGAGCCGTCTGGTCATTCTCCAGCCGGTATGACTGGCCAAGCGATGATTTGAACCGCCAACTGGGGCGCTGCACTTCCCAATCCAGCCCATAAGTTAACCGGATACCGTCCTCAAACCGGTCATAGCCAGGAAACCGGTTGAGCGAGAACAGATTGGAATCCTCAAGGTCGATTGCGCGCGAATCCTCGTTCGGGACTGCGAGATTGCGTATTGGCGGAGTGGCGACCAGTTGCACGCGCGGCGTTACAATCTGCGTTCCGCCAAACGCTTCGCCGATAAACGGCCATTGCACATCCACCGCGCCCACGGCGATGGCCCGCGTTTCCCAGCCGGGATTGCCGCGATAAATAGCCGTCGCCGTCAGTCCGTTATCCCCTGAATGATAGACATCACCGCGCACCAGCCCGGTCACCGTGACGATCTGGCCCAGATCGGTTAGGCGGCTTAGCCGCCACTGGGCGCTGCCGAATGCGCGCTGCGTATCCTGCCCGTCGCGGCGGGTAATCGCGAGCGTATTGCCCTGCAGTTCCAGCGTGCCGCCAAATCCAGCCGGATCATCGAACCGCTTGCGGTAATCGATCACCGGCAGGGCGAGGGGAACTTCGCCTTGCGGTGCATTGATCCGCATGGTCTGGGTGGCCCAGCCGGCAAGTGAGAAATATGATGTGCTGGATATGCGCTCGAGATTGACTGTCGAGCGCAGCCGATCGTCGCGGCTTATATCGTATCGGCGCAGAAAAGTCCGGTCGCTGGCACGGCGGATGGACCCGGTAACGCTCCATTTCGGATCGAACTGGAACTTGCCGTTTGCCGCGATGTATCCGCGCGGGTCGCGTTCCGAGGTCGGCGTTGCGCCGAAATCGCTGATGCGGTTGCTGGCGGTGGCATAGCCGGTGATCTGATACGCGCCCCGGCTGGTCAGATGCCGCCACTGGGCGGACACCATTGGCGGTGCCTCGCTATACAGATAACCGCGCACGGTGAGATCGCGATTGTCGCCAGCTCGCCAGTAATATCCGCCTTCGATCTCGACCCCGTTGGACTGCGAAACGCGCAAGTCCGGGATCAGCACGCCCGATACCGCGCTGCCATCTGTGCGAACCGACAGGCCCGGCATCGGCAGCACTCTGGCCCCAAACAGTTCAAGATAGGCCCCGTCAAACCGAATCTTTCTGTCGTCCGGGTCATAGGTCACACGCTCGGCCGTGACGCGCCAGCTCGGGCTTTTCTGACAGCCTTCGGGATCAACCACCGCGCAGGCGCTGTAAGCGGCAGTGGTCAGCACGATGGACCCATCAGCCTGACGTTCCGCGCTGCGCGCAGCCAGCCTTCCGCCTTCGCGCAGCGCAAGCAGCAGATCATCCATCGCGCCCGCTTCAAATTGATCGGTCAATTCAATCCGGTTGGTGAAAATCTGGCTGCCATCCTGATCGACAAAACGGACATTGCCCGATGCCTCGATCTGCCCGGTCGCGCGGTTCCAGATCACCTGGTCAGACCGCAGGGACCGGTCCTCGCTGCGGAGCAGAACCGATCCGCTGGCGGTGATGATGTCCTGCTGGGAATCATACGCCAGATCATCAGCTTCGAACATGATCCTGCGGCTCTCAGCCGCGCTGTTGATTACAGCTGGACCGCGCGCGTCCACCGGTTCGGCAGGAGGGGCGGGATCTGCTGGTGCTGCGGTCTGGCCATCGGCGCGGACAGTTTGCGCTGCGGCAGTGTGCGGCATGGCCAAAGCAACCAGCACAGCGCCGCCCGTGGCCGCAATCGCCGGAACAAAACGCCGCTTTCGCGATACGGTGGGTATGGAATATGGCGGGGCGCGCATGACTTGCCTATCGCACCGCCCGCGCGTAATCGCAATTCCATTCGCGGGCACAATCTTTGCAGCCCAACGCATCACGCGCACATAGCGGCGCAATCTTTTCTTCTGGAGTTCCCATGCAGGTCAATTTTTCCGCCACCCGCCCTTCTGATGCGCGCCTCGTCGCCTATGTTGCCAATAAGGGCAAAATGCCAGAAGAATTGGAGAAATCGCTGACCGAAGGGGCCAATGCCGCCCGTTTCAAGGGCACCCCTGCCCAGATATTTGAAAGTTTCGTCGAACGCGGGGGACATGTCATCCGCGTGGCGATTGCCGGTGCGGGCGAACCCGCCGCAGACAACCGTTCGCTCAATCTTGAAAAAGCCGGCGCTGCTCTGGCCGCGAAATATCTGACATCGGGCGAGACGCATCTGGTGCTCGATCTCACTGCCAGCGGGCTTGATGCCGGTGCAGCCGCGTCGGTACTGCTGGGCCTGCGGCTACGCAGCTGGCGGCATGACGCCTACCGCACGAAGCTGAAAGAGGAACAGAAGATATCGCTGACCAAGGTGTCCGTGATCGGCGCAGCGGAGGGCGCTGAAACAGCCTGGGCGGATGCCGCCGCCATTGCCGAGGGGGCCGAGTTCACCCGCGATCTGGTCGCCGAACCGGCCAACACGCTGTTTCCGGTCAGTTTTGTTGAACGCTGTCAGGAAAAATTCGCTGGCACCGGTGCGGAGCTGATTATCCTGGATGACGCGCAAATGGAACAGCTGGGCATGGGGTCACTGCTGTGTGTCGGTCTGGGGTCAGAGCAACCCTCGCGCATGCTGGCGATCCGCTGGAATGGCGGCGCTGATGACGATGCGCCCACCGCCTTTGTCGGTAAAGGGGTCACCTTTGACACAGGCGGCATCTCGCTCAAGCCGGGGCCTGGCATGGGCGATATGAAATGGGATATGGGCGGCAGCGGCGCTGTTGTCGGCGCAATGCTCACTCTGGTCAAACGCAAAGCCAAAGCCAATATTGTGGGGGTCGTGGGTCTGGTGGAAAACATGCCTGATGGCAGGGCGACCCGGCCCGGTGATGTGGTGACGTCAATGTCCGGCCAGACGATTGAGGTGTTAAACACGGATGCAGAAGGCCGGCTGGTGCTTGCCGACGCGCTGCATTGGACGCAGGTCGAATTCAAACCCAAACAAATCATCGATTTCGCCACGCTGACCGGCGCCATGATCATCTCTCTCGGCAGCGAGCATGGCGGTGTATTTGCCAATGATGATACGCTGGCAGACAGCTTGCTTGCGGCGGGCAAATCCAGCGGTGACAAATTGTGGCGTTTCCCGCTGTCGCCCGCTTATGACAAGCTGATCAACAGCCCGATTGCCGATATGCAGAATATCGGTCCGCGCGGTGCCGGTTCCATCACTGCCGCGCAGTTCCTCAAACGTTTTATCATGGATGACACCCCGTGGGCGCATTGCGATATTGCGGGCATGGTGTGGGCGGACAAAGCGGGCGCGACCTGGGACAAGGGCGCAACCGGATACGGCGTGCGGCTGATTGATAATTTCGTCCGCGAAACACTCGAAGCCTGATCCGGTAGACGGGGGTAAACAATGGCCCGCATGCGCAAGAAAGCCGACTTGCCGAGCAAGCTGTGCAAAGCATGCGGGTTGCCATTTACATGGCGCAAGAAATGGGAACGGGACTGGGATAATGTCCTGTATTGTTCGGAGCGGTGCCGCCGCAATCCGTCCGCCAATGGAACCGCGCGGTGAAAGTCGATTTCTGGCAACTGAGCCGCGATCCGGCAGAGCGGGTGGTCGCACTGATCGCACAAAAAGTCTGCGGCGCGGGTGACCGGTTGCTGGTCGTCTCCTCTGATCCGGCGCAGCTTGCCGTGATTGGCAAAACCCTGTGGGAAACGGCGCCCGAAGCATTCCTGGCCAATGGGACATCGAACGAACCGGGGGCAGACCGTCAGCCGATCCTGCTGTCCGGTGAGTGCAGAGCCGTAAATGGCGCCTCCCATATCATCTTCGCCGATGGTCAATGGCGCGATACGGCAGAGGGTTTCGACCGGTCATTCCTGCTATTTGACGCCGCCACGCTGGATGCTGCGCGCGCATGCTGGCGCGGGCTGGACGGTCGGGACGGGGTGGAGCGCAGTTTCTTCCGGCAGGATGGCGGAAAATGGGTAAAAGTCGCGTGAGCGCGATGGCCCTATAATACTTGCGAAGCGGGCGATGCGGCGCTAACTCCGCGCGCAATATTATTACAGCCCAATCTCGATATGACATAAGGAATTTTTCATGGCGGTTACCCGCACTTTCTCGATCATCAAACCCGACGCGACCCGGCGCAATCTGACCGGCAAGGTTACGCAAATGCTGGAGGATGCGGGGCTGCGCGTGGTTGCATCAAAGCGTATCCATATGAGCCGCGCGCAAGCCGAGGGCTTTTACGCAGTGCATAAAGAGCGCCCTTTCTTTGGCGAGCTGGTTGATTTCATGATCAGCGGCCCGGTTGTCGTCCAGGTGCTCGAAGGTGAAAACGCCATGCAGCGCAACCGCGACATTATGGGCGCGACCAACCCTGCTGACGCAGCGCCGGGCACCATCCGCAAGGAAGTGGCCGAAAGCATCGAAGCCAATTCGGTTCACGGCAGCGATAGCGATGAAAACGCGGCTGTTGAAATTGCATTCTTCTTCGGCGAAGACGAAATTGTCGGCTGACCGCCCGCGAGCCGGCCGCTCGCGAAATGTGACACAAAAGGGCTTCCGGAGCGTTCCGGGAGCCTTTTTTGTGTGAAGGTCAATGCGGCGGGCCGGATGTGCTGCGATCACCGAAACTGGCCAGCTGCGGGCCATGCTGATGGTGGGCGGACCGCGAATTGGCGCTCTGTTCCTTGTGCATCGCTGCAAGCGCCTGTTTCGTCAGGCGCAGGCCGAGTGTCTTGTACAGGCGGGTGATCTCCTCCACCCAATTGTGCCCCAACCGGTCAAAATCAAGCTCGGCAACCGGGCCAGCATAATTCGCCAATGATCGTGACACTCTGCTTTCGCGCAGCGCAATCTTGCGCCGCCATTCCTGTTCGATCCGCTCCAGGCTGACATCGTCTGACTGGATCGCCATCTGGTTGGCAACCAGGGAGACAGAGCTTTTCAGCGTATCATCGTCGCTCCGGCGGGAGACGATGATTTTCGCATGCGGAAGTTCGCCGAGCAAAGCATCGAGATCTTCGGTAAATTGCGGGACTTTGAGGATCCGCGGTTTGGCCGCACTGCCATGATGCGCGGCGTCGGTTCGCAAAATACGGGCAAATTCGCGATAGATCGGCGCGGGGTCACGCGCTTCACTAAACGCTGTGTAAGACGGGATGTGCCACTGCGCTTCATAGGCGCAGTGGCTCAGCGCGCACGCCAACCAGCCCAGCTCCTCATCAGCGCGCGCAGCCCCGAACGGATGCAGCGCATCAATCCAGGGATCGAGCATCCGCGCTGCGGCCAATGCCACCCCGCCGATCAGCGGCCGTATATCGGGGCGCGCCGGGACGGCATGCCAGCTGTCGCAGAACCGCGTGGCACTATGGGCCGGGTCTGATGCGAGCAACCGATGGATACGTGTTGTGCCAGAGCGCATCTGGCCAACCACGATAATCGGCGGGGCAATTTGCGTCACGACCAGCTGCGGCTGTTTGCGCCACACCGCGCCAAGCGCCAATCGCTGGTGTATCGCGCGGCTGAGCAGACCGTAAGCAAATGCATGCCCAACCGCGTTCAGCTTTGCCTCGCTCTTTACCGAGGCGCATAATCTATGCAGCCTCTGGGTGAAATCGGCGACATCGTCATCAGCGCGGCCAGCGGCCAGATCGGCTGTGTCATATCCCTTGAAGGCCCGAGCCAGCAATTCGTCTGCATCCAGCGGGACGCGGGGCAACCATCCGTTATCCCATGCCCTGTTCAGCCCCGTATCGAGCCGGTCTACCCAGCGCGCACGCGCCAGCGGATGCGGCCGGGGTGGGTGCCGGGGTGGGGACATGTCCGGCCTAAAACTCGCTGGCCGCGGCAAACAGCCGGCTAAGCCGTTTGGGCGCGGCGGATTGCCAGCTTCGCTGTAGCCAGTAGGTTACCTGATCCCAGTCAAGACCGGGCCGGTTGAGGATTATGCCAACCCAGCCGCTGGCACCGTAATAGGCCGGACGGAAAAATGCATCAGGATCATTGTCTATCAATGCCCCCAGCTCGTCCTGTCCGCCGGTTTTCACCAGCAGCGCGACATGCGGTACCCCGTGATGGCGGTCAGCGAAATGGGCGAAATATTTACCGCTTTTCCCGCCGGTACGCCAAGCGGGTGCGCCGTGGCTTTCGCGTTCTTCGGTTTCCGGCATTTGCAACGCCATGCGCCGGATCTGTGCCAGCAACCATCCCGCGTCATATTGCCGCGCGACGTAACGGGCGACAATTTGCGGATAGAGCTGATGTTCGGCAATCCGGATGCGCCTGGCCAGACTGTCTGCGCTGTCACCGGGCTGGACTGTCACCGCGATCTGGCCCAGAATTTCCCCCGCATCCAGCTCGGTTGAAACAAGGTGCACCGTCGCGCCCGCTGTTTCGTCCCCCGCATCGATCGCGCGCTGATAAGTGTCAAGACCGCGATATTTGGGCAGCAGCGAGGGGTGGATATTGAGCATTCGCCCGTGCCAGCGGCGAACGAATTCATCCGAGAGGATCCGCATATAGCCTGCGAGTATGATATAATCGGCACGCGCCCTGATCGCGGCGGCTTCCATCACCTGATCATGCGCGGCGCGGTCCATGCCTTTATGCGGCTGGCTGAACGTGGCTATCCCTTCACTTTGCGCCAGCGCCAGACCGGTGGCAGCGGGCTGGTTACTGGCCACCAGCACCACTTCATATGCGGCACCGGGCAACCGGCTGGCATAGAGCAGCGCCGCCATATTGGTGCCTGTGCCTGAGATGAAGATGGCAACCCTGGCTTTTGGCGGACCGGGGTGTTCAGGCGCGGTATCAGCCAAAATGTTCTGCTTTCCAATCGGTTTTCGCGGCCCATGTTCCCGCTGATCCGTGGACGGTGCAGCCGGTTTCGCCTTCGCCTATAGTACCGATGGCGAAGACGGTTTCGCCCGCCGCCTCCAGCTCGGCAGTCAGCGCAGGGACATGCTCGGGCCGGACCGCCAGGACCATGCCGATACCGCAATTGAATGTCCGCGCCATTTCTTCGGGCTCGATATTGCCCTGCGCCTGAAGGAACGCCATCAACCGCGGCTGATCCCAGCTATCGGCATTCACCGCCGCATGCGCCCCGCCGGGTAATACGCGCGGTATATTCTCCAGCAATCCGCCGCCGGTAATATGCGCGAGCGCGGCAATTCTGCCCGATCGTATCGCAGGCAGCAGACTTTTCACATATATGCGTGTCGGTTCGATCAGCGTATCAATCAGCAGCCTGTCGGGATCAAACAGAGCGGGCCGGTCCAGCTTCCACCCCTTATCCGCCGCCAAGCGCCGGACCAGCGAATATCCGTTGGAATGGATACCCGAGCTGGCCAGGCCGAGCAAAACCTGTCCGGGAGCAACCGCATCGCCGGTCAATTGCTCGCCGCGTTCGACAGCGCCGACACAAAAGCCCGCCAGATCATAATCACCGGCCTGATACATGCCCGGCATTTCCGCTGTTTCGCCGCCGATCAACGCGCATCCTGCATCTTTGCAGCCATCGGCAATGCCCGCCACGACGCGTTGCGCTATACCTGTTTCCAATGTCCCGGTGGCGAAATAATCGAGGAAAAATAACGGTTCCGCGCCCTGGACGATCAGATCATTGACGCACATCGCGACCAGATCAATTCCCACGGTGTCATGCCGGCCTGCGTCAATCGCCAGCTTCACCTTGGTGCCGACACCGTCATTCGCGGCGACCAGCAACGGGTCTGTATATCCCGCCGCCTTGGGATCAAAAAAGCCTCCAAAACCGCCAATTTCCGATGCCGCACCGGGCCGCGCCGTCGCCTTTACCAAAGGCCCGATGGCACGCACGAGAGCATTGCCGGCATCAATCGATACGCCGGCTTTGGCATACGTATAACGTTCCGGCTGAGCGGAAGTGATATCTTTATCTTTTGACATGGGCACTGGCTTTAGCCATTCGCGCTTGGAATTCCACGCACCTTTCGGCAAAAGGCCCAAAGTTTTCCCCGATGGCCCATTATCTCGCCTCTTTACCTCAATCGCGCAAAGCGATCTTGCTGGCCGCAGCAGCGGTGATGGCCGCGCTATGCGCAGTGCTCGCCGGCCACCTGTTGAGCGCGCAGGTGGACGGCAACCGCGGTATCGCAGCGGTGGTCAGCAGCAGCGATATTGACGTTGGCGGTATCGACGTGGATGTGCGCGGAGACAGTGCAGAGGATGCGCGAGAGAAAGGCTGGCGGCAGGCACAGCGCGATGGCTGGGCCAAGCTGGGTGGCCCGAAAATCTCTGATTCTCAATTGCAATCAATGGTTTCTGCAATTGTAATCGATAAGGAACAGATTGGTCCGCGCCGGTATATTGCCCGATTGGGGGTCATTTTCGATCGCTCCCGCGCGAGCCGGTTTCTGGGATCGTCGGGCCAGCGGGCACGGTCTGCGCCAATGTTGCTTATGCCGGTCACATTCAGCGGCGGATCGCAGCTGGTTTATGAACGGCGCAATCTTTGGCAGCGCGCCTGGGCGGAATATCAGGCCGGGTCGAGCCGCATCGATTATGTCCGCCCGTCAGGCGCGGCGGGCGATTCGCTCTTGCTGACATTTGGGCAGACCGGCCGCCGCAGCCGGATCTGGTGGCGCAACATCCTCGACCAGTTTGAAGCTGCCGACGTTCTGGTGCCAATTGCCAGCCTGGATTATCAGTGGCCCGGCGGGCCGATCGATGTCACGTTTACCGGTCGCTACGGGCCGGACAGTACCTATCTTGACAGTTTCACCATGACGGCGCGAGGCTATTCGGATTTACCGCGCTTATACAGCGAAGCGGTGCAGCGTTTCGATGCCATGTTCGAACAGGGGCTGGCGGACGGGAAACTGCGCCCCAACCCGACCTTGACGGGCGGGTTGACCGATGCAGACCCGGCTTTGCAGCGCCTGATTGAGGCAGGGCGCGCTGCCGATGCACGCGACAGAGCAGCGCAGGCTGCGGCTGAGGCGGCGGAACGCGGCGAGCAAAGTACCGCGCCCGAAGCTGCCCCGGCGCCGCCTTCGACAGACGCTGCGCCGGTGGCGGTGCTGTCCAGCTATACCATCCAGTTCGCCAGCCCCGATGCCGGAACGATCGATGCGACGCTGGCGGCAGTGCGCGCGACAGCCGGGGTTCGCGGTGCCGCCACCAGCAGTCTGGCAATTGGCGGAACATCGGTGATGAGCGTGACCTATGGCGGCAGCCTGTCCGAACTCGCCGGGGCATTGCGCGCGCGCGGCTTTACCGTCAGTCAGGGTGCAGGGGCACTCGCCATCAGCCGCTAGGCCGCCTAGTCTCATAGTGATGTCGCAGATTGCTTTGCCATTACAGAGTGCGCGCGCGGGCGATCCCGAGCGGATTGTCGTTGGCAATGCCAATGCCGATATAATCGAAAGCCTGAAGCGCGCTGATAGCTGGCCGTTCAAAACCGCCATCCTGACGGGCGAGGCGCGCAGCGGAAAATCGCTGCTGGGCCGGTGGTTTGCGGCGCAAGGCAGCGGCGAGTGTATTGATGGGGCGGACCAGCTTGCAGAAACCGAGTTGTTCCACCGGTGGAACCGCGCGCAGGAAAGCGGCACGTCCTTATTGCTGATCTGCGATGGTGCGGGCTGGGACATTGCCTTACCCGATTTGAAATCTCGACTGGGCGCAGCGATGCACCTTCAAATGATGGCCCCGGATGATGATATGGCAGCTGCCCTGATACACAGCCTTGCGGCGCAGCGGGGGCTTGCGCTGGGCGAGGGCGCGCTTACCTATCTTGTACCGCGCGCGGAAAGAAGTTTTGCCGCACTGGAACGTCTGGTCGATGCAATTGACCGTCTGACTTTGGAGCGCAAGGCGCCTGCGACTTTGGGCATTTGGCGTGACGCACTGGATGCGGTTCTGGGGTCAGAACAGCCCGATTTGTTCTGATCTGTCATCTGCCGGGCTTGCGTGTGTGCAGGATTGGTGGAAAATATACCATTCCCGTGGGGGCGGGCTAGAAAGGAATGAGTGCCTATGTTTTCCGGCCTCACCGCATATCTGGATTCCATCAGGGCGCGCGATCCGGCGGCCCGTTCGCGTTGGGAAGTGCTGTTCTACCCCGGTGTACTGGCGCTTGGCCTCCACCGTGTGGCGCATTGGCTGTTTCAGGCGCGCCTGTATTTTCTCGCGCGGATCGTGAACCATTTTTCACGCTTTTTGACCGCCATTGATATTCATCCTGGGGCGAGTATCGGAAAAAATTTCTTCATCGATCACGGCTTTACTGTGATCGGGGAAACTGCCGAGATTGGTGATGATGTCACGATCTATCAATGCGTGACGCTGGGCGGAACAAACCCCACCAACGGGATTGGCGGCAAACGCCATCCGACATTGGAAGACCATGTCATCATCGGGTCAGGCGCCCAGATTATCGGCCCGATTACGATACGCAAGCGGGGCCGGGTGGGTGCCAATGCGGTGGTGACCGATGATGTGCCGGAAGGTGCCACGATGGTCGGCATGAAGGCGCGCTCGACACTGGTCCCGGCGGAGGAATGGATTAAGGATTTCATTCCCTATGGGACACCGTGCGATGAACCCTGCGAAGAACTGATAGAAACGGGCGCGGGCCGAATTGCGGCACTGGAAAGTCAGGTGGCGCTTATGCAGGCCGAACTGGAAGCGATGAAATCACCCAGTGCCAAGCCGGTCACGCGCAGCGGAACTGACGATTGATGGCAGCGGGTTCAGCAGGAAATAATGGCAGCGGCGTTGACAGGATCATCGCGTTTCCGGGCCGCGCGGCGGCGCAAGTGGCGTTTGATCGCGACGAGCTGCAGCGGATACTGAACCTTTATGGCCGCATGGTATCCGCCGGTGAATGGCGGGATTACGCGATGGATTTTACCCGAGATACGGCCGTGTTCTGCGCCTTCCGCCGCGCCGCTGAACGTCCGCAGGCGCGGATCGAAAAGCGTCCTTCCCTGCGCAACAAGCAAGGTATGTGGACATTGTTTGGCGAACACGGCCAGGTGTTGAAGCGCGGTCATGAGCTCGCCGGCGTGCTCGCGCCGATGGAACGGCGGTTGATGAAAACGGTCGACGGCTGATCAGCCGATAATCGGCAGTTTCTCCTGCACCGATCCGGGCAATCTTGTCACAATGAATCTGCGGATCGGGGTCCAGAAAGCGGATAGGGTCAGCAAGGCAGAGCCGATCACCAGAGCGGTCAGCGCGACATTAAGCTCCACCGCCCCGAACCGGTCAAACAACCAGGTCAGCGTTACCAGGACATAGGCCAAAGCCGATACAAGCAAAGCGCGCCGGTCGATCGTGAGCGCGATCAATCCCATCGCGATATAGACGGCAAGGACAGCGATGGCCGCAACTGCGCCGATTTCGCGGCCGTTTGTGACACCGATTATGTAAAAGAGCGGGTGCGCGATCATCGGTGCGGCCAGCAAATGAAGCCAGAAGGCCACATCGCTGCGGCGCGTTTGGCGGGCGCGGTCGCTGATATCCCAGCGCATGGCGAGCGCGAATATTACAAGACCGGCAATGAACACCAGCGCGAGCACGACATCGCCATTATCATTAAAAGTGTCAGGGCCGATTGCGGCCACTAGCAAGGCGATCATCGTTACCGTTGCAGCGCCAGCCCCAGCCGCGACGGTGATCGGCACTTGGAACCGCTTCCAATGAAGCCACGCAGCAGCGGCGGCCACCAGACCTGCGCCGCCGATCAACACCGCGACTAACCGGTCGTCAGCATTATAGGCAGCGCTTAATGTTGCAAGACCGGTGACAGCGGCAAAGATACCGCCCACGAATGCCAGCAGCAATATGATGCTGGGCAATGCCATGCGGCGTTTACGGGTAAAGAATTCCGCCAATGGCCAAGCGATCACTGCAACCAGCGCACCAGCCAGGCACAGACTTATCGCGGAGGAGATTTGATTTTGCAGCATCGCCGCGTCGCGTTCGGCCGCGGTTATCAGATCGTAATCGATCCAATCGAATTTGGACCGGAATGAAGCACCGATTGCCTGACCAATCGCGCCGGCAGCAAACAACATGATCACCGCGCCTATCGCGACGAAGATGTCATTAAAGCTGTTGATCAGGCGGAAATTTTCTTCGTCCCCTGTCGGGGCTGAACGCGAACGGCGCACAAAATTGCGTAACGAGTCCGCTGCATCGGCGCTGACGGCGCCGGACTCGACGGCCAGACGTAGATCATCTTCACTATACATTGGGCCTACTCCCTACCCCTGTCCGGGACAGATGTAGGCCCAGTGTATTAGTAGGTCAATACAGTGCGGACGTTATCCCCGCGCGCTGGAGGGCGCTGCGTCCGCGCCGAGCACGTCTTGCATGGCCTTGAGGATAGCGCCGCTTTGCTCGCTGCCCGATTGCGGGGCGATCAGGTTGGTCATGCTGTTGATGTCGTCCCAGCGCGCGGCGAAGCCTTCGACAGTGCGCTCGCCATCTTTCAGCCAAACCGCGTCATTCATGGTCACCCATGCGCTGTGGAAGCCGCCCGCGCCCGCGCCAACGATCTGGTTGGTCGGGGCATCTTCGCTGACCAGATAGAGCGCAGCCGGGGCCACATTCTCTGGCGAAAACAGCTTGAATGCCTCTTCGGGGAACAGATCTTCAGTCATGCGCGTGCCCGCAACCGGTGACAGCGAGTTACAACGGATATTATATTTCGCGCCTTCAAGGTGGAGCGTTTTGGTCAGGCCCGCCAGGCCCAGTTTCGCCGCGCCATAATTGGCCTGGCCGAAATTACCGAACAGCCCGGTGCTGCTGGACGTCATTAGAATGCGGCCATAGGCTTGCTCGCGGAAAGTTTCCCAGCATGCCTTGGTGGCATAGGCGGAGCCGAGCAGGTGAACCTTGACCACCAGCTCGAAATCTTCCGGGCTCATTTTGGCAAAGCTCTTATCGCGCAAAATGCCTGCATTATTGATCAGCACATGCACGCCGCCCCATTTCTGCTTGGCGTCAGCAACCATCTTTTCCATCTGGTCATACTCGGTGACCGAAGCGCCATTGGACATCGCTTCGCCGCCAGCTTTTTCGATTTCCTCAACGACCTGCGCGGCTGCATCCGAAGTGCCCGTGCCATCGCGCGCTCCGCCAAGGTCATTGACCACGACTTTTGCGCCGCGGCGCGCCAGTTCGAGCGCATATTCACGGCCCAGGCCGCCACCGGCACCGGTGACGATTGCGACGCGGTCTTTGAATGAAATGGTCATGAAACTCTCTCCGATTGGATATCTGTTGCTTTACGTTGCCGTAAACGTGAGCCATGAATTGGCAGGTTATTGCGCGTGTTGCAACTGCGAACAGGGCCAGCCGCGATTCCGTAGCGTTACTACGGCATTGGACGGCACATTACTGACCGGAAAGCCGCTCCAGCGCGCCAATCAGCTCGCCAGCCGATTCAATCACAGCATCCGCACCCAGTTCATGCGCGGGCATGTCGCAATAGCCATAGGCGCACGCGACCACGGGCACACCGGCTGCTTTGGCGGCGTTTACGTCGTAAGAGCTGTCCCCGACAAAGGCGAATGCTTCGCCGCCGCCGTGAACAGAGCATCGCTTTCGCGCTTCGAGGATCGGGTCCGGTGCCGGTTTGGCCCGGTGTTTCCCATCGGCGCCTTTACCCATCGTATCGCCGCCAATGATCGTTACAAACCGGTCCGCCAGTTTGAGCTGGTTCAAGATGCTGGTCGCGAAGCTTTCAAACTTGTTCGTGACCACAGCGATTGTGACATTGCGGGCCGCCAATTCGTCCAGAACCCCGATCATGCCGGGGTAGGGGCGTGAATGAACTGCGTTATTCTCCGCATAATAGCCCAGCATCTGCTTATACAATGCGTGAAAAGCATCCCGGTTCATGCCGCCCTGGCTGTCTACGGCCTTTGATAGCATCATTTTGGCGCCGCCGCCGATCAGGTCTTTCGCGCTGTCCACTGGTACCGGGTCCAACCCGCCCAGTATCAGCGCGTGGTTGACCGCCGCGCCCAGATCCTGGTGGGTATCCAGCAATGTCCCATCAAGATCAAACCCGACGGCAGAGAACGGAAATGTGGCCATAGGCGGTCCTGCGTGGCGGAACCTTCTTCAAACCGCAAGCATTTGGTGGCATGGGGCACGGTATGACGAAATTCGCAGCAATAATCCTCGCCGCGGGCAAAGGCACCCGCATGAAATCCGATCTGCATAAAGTGCTCCATCCGATTGGCGGCAAGCCGATGCTGTTCCATCTGCTTGACAGCTTTGACGCGCTGGAGCCTGCGCATATGGTGGTGGTCGCCGGCGACCGGCATGAACAATTGCGTGATGCCGTGGCAGACCGCAATGTGACGGTTGCCATGCAGGAACCGCAACATGGCACCGCCCATGCGGCATTGATGGCGAAGGATGCACTGGCCGGCTTTGACGGTCTGGTGATGGTCGCCTTTGGTGACTGTCCGATGGTGAAATCGGCGACCGTGCAGAAATTATGCGATGCGCTGGATGATACGGCCAAGGTCGCAGTGCTTGGCTTTCGCCCGGATAATACGCTCGCTTATGGCCGCGTGATTGCGGATGCGGACGGCACGGTCAGCAAAATGGTCGAGCATAAGGATGCGAGCCAGGAAGAGCGCGCCTGTACCCTGTGCAATTCCGGCGTGCTGATCGCACATAGCCGGGATATCTGGCGGCTGCTGGAAAACGTCGGCAATGATAATGCGCAAGGCGAATATTACCTGCCCGATGTCGCAACCAACGCAATTGCAGAGGGCAGCCGCGTGGTGGCGGTGGAAACCGCCCCCGATGAGGTTGCCGGGATCAATTCGCGCGCTGAACTGGCCGCCGCCGAAGCGGGGTGGCAGCAGTTTAAACGCGAAGAGGCAATGGCGGCGGGTGTATCCCTGAAAGCGCCTGAAACGGTGTTTTTCAGTTGGGATACGAAGCTTGGGCGTGATGTGGTGGTTGAACCCAATGTGGTGTTTGGCCCCGGCGTCACGGTGGCCGATCACGCGACGATCCGCGCCTTCAGCCATCTGGAGGGCGCCACGGTCGGCGAGCATTGCAGCGTTGGCCCCTATGCCCGCCTGCGCCCCGGTGCGGTGCTTGAAGAGGGCGCCTTTATCGGCAATTTTGTCGAAATGAAAAAGGCCACTTTGGGCAAAGGCGCAAAGGCCAGCCACCTGACCTATCTGGGCGATACGACCGTCGGCGCGCATGCCAATATCGGCGCGGGCACCATTACCTGCAATTATGACGGGTATTTCAAGCACCAGACGACAATTGGTGAACGGGCTTTCATCGGCAGCAATTCAGCCCTGGTGGCACCGGTCACTATCGGCGCAGACGCCATTGTGGCTGCGGGCAGCACGGTCAGCCGCGATGTTGCCGCAGGCGAATTGCGTATGGTTCGCGCCGAACAATTGGTGAAACCGGGCTGGGCCGACCGATTTCATGACACGATGAAAAAGAAGAAAGCGGCAGCCACGGACAAGGCATAATGCGGGCACCCCATGCGATTGTTCTGGTACTGTTGGTCGCAGCATGCCGCAACCACGAGGCACCTGGACCGGACAATGGCAATCCGCAGACTGCGGATACCGGGCATGCGGTTTCGCTATCGCAAGCTTCCACAGCGGAGCGGGAAAATCGGGCGGGCGCGCTGCCGGTTTCGTCGGGCGGCGCTGCACCCCCCAAGCCGGGTGCGCGCGCCGGGCAGCTCGCCCCTGTGTGCGGCGCAGATGAACAGGTGATCTTCGCCTGCACCATGAAAAGCGGCAAGAAGGCCTCGGTCTGTGTCGCGGATAAAGGTGGCACCCCGTTCGCCCAATACCGTTTTGGCCCGGCGGACAAGCCAGCAGAACTTGCATGGCCCATGTCACCTACCGATGGCCGCTTGGCATTCAAGTCTGTCCCCTATTCGGGCGGCGGTGAGGCGCAGATCAGCTTTACCCGGGGCGATACACGCTATGTTGTTTTCAGCCGGGTCGTGCGGACCAATTTTACGGCTGGTGAGCCCAATTATCCGGCGATTGATGATGGTATAATGGTTCTGCGCGGTGGCAGCGCGCTGGGCGCGCTTATGTGCGCCGATGTGGCCATGCCGATCCAAACTGCTTTGGCGGAAAAATATTCAGACCCCGCAGCGGATATGTTCTACGCCGAATGATCGCCCGCCAGCCCAACACTGCCACCTGCTGGCTGTGCGGACGCGGGTTCGCAACCAAAACCCAATGGCATCATACCGTGCCCAAATCAAAGAAAGGCAAGGCCACGGTACCGGTCCATCCGATCTGTCACAAAACCATCCATCTGCACTTCTCCAACGCAGAGCTGGCGCGGTTTGGAGAGGACCGGGATGCTTTGCTCGCCAATCCCGCGATCGAAAAATTTGTCTGCTGGGTGCAAAATAAACCGGCAGACTTTCACGCCCGGGTACGGCGCAGACGCCCATAAAAAAGGGCGACCCTTTGGCCGCCCTTTTACTGCCGTTTCTGTTTGAGAGTTTACGCTTCGACGTGTTCCGCCAGAACTGTCAGGCCGTTATCGCCAACCTCGGCAAAGCCGCCGCGCACTTCGATTGTTTCAGGAGTGCCGCCTTCGGTTTTGAAGACTTGCACTGCGCCGTCGCGAATGGTGGACATGAACGGCGCATGGCCTTCCAGCACACCAAATTCGCCTTCCGCGCCGGGGACGACAACCATATGCACGTCTTCAGAACGGACCAGCCTGGCCGGTGTTACAAGTTCAAAGTGAAGAGCCATCGTGCTTAAGCGTCCTCAGCCATTTTCTGCGCTTTTTCCACGACCTGCTCGATACCGCCAACCATATAGAAGGCTTGCTCCGGCAGGTGATCATATTCGCCGTCCACAACCGCCTTGAACGATGCGACCGTATCTTCCAGCTGGACAAAGACACCGCTGATACCGGTGAAGACTTCGGCAACGTGGAAGGGTTGAGAGAGGAACTTCTGGATTTTCCGCGCACGGGCCACGGTCAGCTTATCTTCTTCGGACAGCTCGTCCATACCCAGAATGGCGATGATGTCCTGCAGCGACTTGTATTTCTGCAAGGTTTCCTGGACTTTACGCGCAGTTTCATAGTGCTCGTTACCGACAACGCGCGGTTCAAGGACGCGTGATGTGGAATCGAGCGGGTCGACCGCCGGGTAGATACCCAGCTCCGAAATTGCGCGGTTCAGTGTGGTCGTCGCATCGAGGTGAGCGAATGACGTTGCCGGGGCCGGGTCGGTAAGGTCATCGGCAGGAACGTAAATCGCCTGAACCGAAGTGATCGAGCCCTTGGTGGTCGAGGTGATGCGTTCTTGCAAGTTACCCATGTCGGTCGACAGAGTAGGCTGATACCCCACCGCTGAAGGGATCCGGCCCAGCAGCGCGGACACTTCCGAACCGGCCTGTGTGAAGCGGAAAATGTTATCGACGAAGAACAGAACGTCCTGACCCTCCTGATCGCGGAAATATTCCGCCATTGTCAGACCGGACAGAGCAACACGGGCGCGCGCACCTGGCGGCTCGTTCATCTGACCGAAGACGAGCGCAACCTTGGAACCTTCCGATGTCGCAACACCGTTGGCATCCTTGGCGATAACGCCTGCGTCGAGGAATTCGTGATACAGATCGTTACCTTCGCGGGTCCGTTCCCCCACACCGGCAAACACCGAAACCCCGCCGTGACCCTTCGCGATGTTGTTGATCAGTTCCTGAATGAGAACGGTCTTACCAACACCGGCACCGCCGAACAGACCAATCTTGCCGCCCTTTGCATAAGGGGCGAGAAGGTCGATCACTTTAATCCCGGTGACCAGAATGGCGCTTTCGGTGGACTGGTCCACAAATGGCGGCGCTTCTGCGTGAATCGGCATGACCTGATCGGCGCCGATCGGGCCAAGCTCGTCAATCGCTTCGCCAACCACGTTCATAATGCGGCCAAGTGTTTTCGGGCCAACAGGCACAGAAATCTGACGGCCTGTGCTGATCACTTCCTGCCCGCGTGTGAGGCCTTCGGTCGCGTCCATCGCAATGGTGCGAACAGTGTTCTCACCCAGGTGCTGGGCAACTTCGAGAACCAGCGTGTTATCGCCGTTCTTGGTTTCCAGAGCCGAGAGAATTGCGGGCAATTCACCTGGGAACGCCACATCGACAACAGCGCCGATGATCTGGGCAATGCTGCCGTTAGTTGATTGGTTTAGGACTGGGGCGGTAGCCATTTTTGTATCCTTGCCTTCTACTGTATCTCGTTTTCCCAGCGCCCATCACAATAGGGGCCGGGATCGTTAATTTCGGGTCGTCTTTGGCGCAAAGCCACCCTGGCTATCGCCGGGTTGACGACGATGGGTTACAGCGCCTCCGCGCCAGCAATAATTTCAATCAATTCGGTAGTAATCGCGGCCTGACGGCTGCGGTTATATTGTACGGTGAGCTTGTTGATCAGATCGCCCGCATTGCGCGTCGCGTTGTCCATCGCCGTCATCGAGGCGCCCTGTTCGGAGGCCATGATTTCCAGCAGCGCACCAAAGATCTGCGTCTTCACATAGCGCGGCAGCAGCTCTTCAAGAATTTCTTCTTCGCCCGGCTCATATTCCACCACAGCGTCGGTTTCGGCGGTGGTTGCTGGCGAGGGAACGGGGATGATCTGGTCGATCGTCGGTTCCTGCGCCAGCGCCGATTTGAAAGTCGGATAGACCAGATGGGCAATATCAAACTTGCCCGCTTCGTACAGTTCAACCAGTTCCTCAGCGATGCCGGCGGCTTCTTCAAAGCCCGGCGTGCGCACATCGCTGGTATCGAAATGATGGCCGATTTGACTGGGGAAGGCACGCTTCAATGGTGCGCGGCCTTTCCTACCCACGAGGTAGAATTCAACATCCTTGCCCGCCGCGGTCAATTCGCGTGCTTTTGCAGCCGCCGTACGCACGAGGTTTGAGTTCAAACCGCCGCACAGGCCCTTGTCCGTATTGACAACGACCAGCAGATGGCGCTTGTCCGACCCGGTACCGGCCAGCAATTTGGGCGCATCATCGCCGGAAACCTTGGCGGCGAGGGCGGCCATCACCGATGCGAGACGTTCGGCATATGGGCGCGCTTGTTCGGCTGCGGCCTGCGCCTTGCGGAGCTTGGCAGCGGCGACCATTTGCTTGGCCTTGGTGATCTTCTGGGTCGATTTAACCGACCCGATCCGATCCTTGAGTTCTTTTAGGCTTGCCATGCTGGCTCCCTATTTCTCTCTCAGGCTTAAGCGAATTGCTTGGCGAATGTGTCGAGGGCTTTCACCACCCCGTCCTTGGCGTCATCGAATTTGCCGCTGGTCCGAATATTTTCCAGAATATCGGCGTGTTCACTGCGCATGAAGCTGAGCATTGCGGCTTCATATTCATTTACCCGGTCCACCGCGATAGCATCGAGATAGCCATTGGTACCGGCGAAGATCGATACGGTCTGCTCTTCAAACGGCATGGGTGAAAACTGGGCTTGCTTGAGCAATTCCGTCAGCCGCGCACCGCGGTTGAGCAATTTCTGCGTCGAGGCATCAAGGTCTGAACCGAACTGCGCAAAGGCCGCCATTTCACGGTATTGAGCAAGTTCGAGTTTGATCGAGCCTGAAACCTTCTTCATCGCTTTGGTCTGCGCCGCGCCGCCAACCCGGCTGACCGAAAGGCCCACATTGATCGCCGGGCGGATACCCTGATAGAACAGATCGGTTTCAAGGAAGATCTGGCCGTCAGTAATCGAAATCACGTTGGTCGGGATATAGGCAGATACGTCACCGGCCTGTGTTTCAATAATCGGCAAAGCGGTTAGCGAACCGCCGCCATTATCGTCATTCATCTTCGCCGCACGCTCCAGCAAACGGGAGTGGAGATAGAATACGTCACCTGGATAGGCTTCACGGCCCGGCGGGCGGCGCAGCAGCAGCGACATTTGACGGTAAGCCACAGCCTGCTTGGAAAGATCATCATACACGATAACCGCATGCATGCCGTTGTCGCGGAAGAACTCACCCATCGCGCAGCCGGTATAAGGGGCGAGGAATTGCAGCGGTGCGGGCTCGGAAGCGGTTGCGGCGACAACGATGGAATATTCCATCGCGCCGTTTTCCTCAAGGCTCTTCACGATCTGGGCAACGGTCGAGCGTTTCTGACCCACGGCAACATAGATGCAGTAAAGCTTCTTGCTTTCATCGTCACCCGCGTGACCGTGTTTCTGATTGATAAACGTATCGATCGCGACCGCTGATTTGCCGGTCTGACGGTCACCGATGATCAGTTCGCGCTGGCCGCGGCCAACCGGAACCAGGGCGTCAATCGCCTTGAGGCCGGATTGCACTGGCTCGTCAACCGACTTGCGCGGGATAATCCCGGGGGCTTTCACCTCAACCCGGCTGCGCTTGTCAGCCTTGATCGGACCTTTGCCGTCGATCGGGTTACCCAGGGCGTCAACCACGCGGCCCAGCAGACCCTTGCCAACCGGAACATCGACAATCGTGCCGGTCCGCTTGACCACATCGCCCTCTTTAATCTCTGCATCTGATCCAAAGATCACGACACCGACATTGTCAGCTTCCAGGTTCAGGGCCATGCCCTGAACACCGCCTGTGAATTCGACCATCTCGCCGGCCTGAACATTATCAAGCCCGTGAATGCGGGCGATACCATCACCAACCGACAACACTGAACCGACTTCGCTGACTTCAGCTTCGGTGCCGAAATTGGCGATCTGGTCCTTAATGACCTTGGAGATTTCTGCGGCGCGGATTTCCATCAAATTAGCCTTTCCTAAACGGCGGAGCCGTCAACCCTGTTTCATAGCGTGCGCGAGGGAATTTAATCGGGTGCGGATCGAACCATCTATGCGCTTCGATCCAATGGTTACGACGAGGCCGCCCAGAAGTTCCGGGTCGACATCGGCTGATAATTTTACCGTGCGGCCTTCGCTGGCGGTCAGCTTGTCTTTCAAAGTGGACAGCTGACTGTCCGATAATGGGTGCGCGCTGGTGACGTTGGCGGTCACTTCGCCGCGCTGTGCCGCTGCGATGGCGTTAAAGGCGCGGATCATACCGGGCAAATCACCAAGGCGGCGATTACCGGCGAGCACGCCCAAAAAATTATGCGTGAGGCTGGACAGTTTCAGTTTCTTGCCAACCGCCGCAATCGCCGCTGCGGCCTGATCGCGGCTGACTTGCGGATTGGAAATCAGATTGGTCAGCGCGTCTGATTCGTTCAACGCTGCATGCAGCTTGTCCAGATCGGCTTCGACCGCGCTCACACCGTCTTTTTTCGCGCCCGCTTCCGCAGCGAGATCAAACAGGGCAGACGCATAACGGCCTGCTAGGCTAGCCTGTATACCGGCGGAATTCTCCACGCGCTTTCGTCCTCTTGGGTTCGAAAAATTACGATGCATTACCCCCGTCTTACGGCGCAGCAAAAATATGCCTCCTGCAAGGATGGCGCGCCCCTATCACCCGTAATGCCGCTATGCAAGATGAGGATTGCGGAATCTTTGCCGGCGGCGGTGCATGGATGCGCCGGGCCCATGTTCCGGGCCCATGTTCCGGGCCCATGTTCCGGACCGCGTGAACACTGCGGCTTGAGCCTGATCACAAATACCGGCATACTGCCCGGCAAGCGGACGCAACATGATCCGCATCAAGGAGAGAATGATGCTGACAACCCCAATGGCCCCGAAATGCGGCGTAGAAGTGTCCGGCGTTCAGCTTGCCGAGGCCGGCGATGCCGTGATGGATGACATTCGCAGCACCATTTACGAGCACGGTGTCGCTGTATTTCGCGATCAGCAATTTTCGCCTGAAGATCACATCAAATTCGGTAAACGCTGGGGCGGAATTGATGTGAACAATTATTTTCCGCTGCAGGAAGATTTCAATGAAATTGCGGTGGTCAAGAAAGAACCCGATCAGCAAACCAACATTGGCGGTGCGTGGCATACGGACCATTCATATGACCAGATTCCCGCGATGGGGTCCGTGCTGGTTGCGCGCCAATTGCCGCCCTCTGGCGGCGATACCATGTGGGCGCATATGGGGGCAGCCTATGATGCGCTGTCGGACGAACTGAAACAGCGGATTGACGGTATGGAAGCCTATCACACCGCAGACCATGTCTATGAGGAAGGCGGCCTGTATGCACAGACCGATATGGGCGAAAAATTGCGCGGCCAGAATTTGAAGACGGGCGCGGTCCATCCCATGGTGATCCGCCATCCGCATACGGGCCGTAAACTGCTCTATGTAAACACCGCGTTCACGATCCACTTTGTTGGTCAAACGCGTGAGGAAAGCCTGCCGCTATTGACCGAACTGTGCGACGCCGCACTGACCCCGGACAATCAATGCCGTCTACAGTGGAAACCGGGCACAGTGGCAATCTGGGATAACCGGACATCATGGCACAATGCGCTGAATGATTATCACGGCCATACGCGCGAAATGCACCGCATCACGTTGAGCGGGGAACCGTTGGCGGCGTAACCCGCACAACTTAACTGGATGGGTAGGTGAGCAAGGAGTCGCCTTTATCAAACTCTTCCAGCAGTTAGGCTGCCACAGGCAGGGCCGCTTTCAGAATCGCACAGCCACGACTCCCCAATTTATCTACTCAACGAGGGCATCGCCGTCGTTTTTTGCCGGTGCTTGCATGCCCGCAATCTCCGGTGGTGATGGGCGAAGGTTATCTATTTAGATCCTCAGCTTCACCAATTTCATTGTTTGCTCAATATCTCTCCGTGCTGGCTATACTACCAAGTCGGGCATGACTTGTGAAAAGGTCAGGAAATACAAAAACTTTTTCAAGAAAAATTCCTTTCGACTTCCATCCGTTGAGATTTTCCATAGTTAGATTGTTCTTGTTATGTTTTCAAGGCTCTGGTCCAGTTTTCCACGACCATAATGTTCTTTTACTCCGCTTTCTCGGCGCAGCTATAGACCAGCCGTTCATTCGGGCGATCGGGCAGCAATTGCAGCACGGCGCCTTGCATGTCACCAAGCTTTGCCGCTGCATTGTCAACACTGCAGCCTGGCGGGGAATATGTGCCGCGCTGCGCGCGGGCATTATCCATCGCGCTGCGGCGCAGCAGATAGCGGTCGACTGTGTATGTGCGGCTCGCCGGATCAAACCGGTTTACCGAAACCGCGTCTTCCTGATTGGGAACAAAGGCCCGCGACCATGTGCCGCTGGCAAAACCATATTGCGTCCGGCCATTGACGCAGCCAGCGTCCGTCCAGCCAAATGCAATTTTGTTTTCGGGCGTGCCGGTGATCCGGCTGCGACCTGTTTCGAGCGTGCATATCAGCGCGCCAGAGCCGACATTCGCGGTTCCGCCACCAACCGCGTCAGGATCATCGTCAGCATCGTCATTACCGCCCGAAATGGCCGCGTTCACGCGCCGGTCAATCGCATCAAGGCCGGGGCGCGTGAACCATAATGCCAGCGCAGCAACAAGCGCGGTGGCTGCGATCGTACCTGAGATCATCATTGTCTTCTCGCCATTTTCCGCCTGTTTGGCATGATAAGCGGTGAAGGCTGCGGCGGCCCCGATCAGCAACAATATTGCGGCGATGGCCATCGCGTTTTCACGCTCTGTCTGAACCGCCAGCCCGGCTTCCTGCCGGATCCGCGCACGTTGTTCCCGGTCGGCCTCCGCCTTGGCGGCGAGCAGGCTGCGAGCCTCATTTTGCTCCGTCTCGGCCCGGCGTTGTTCGGCCTCCTCAATATCGGCGAGCGAGCGGCACGGCAAGGAATTGACGCGCGGGGAAACGTTATTCCGGCGCAGAAAAGGCAGCAATTCCCTGGTTGAAATGGCAAAGAAAAATTCGGCATCGGATGCGCCCCCGATCGCCCCAAAGGAATTGACCCCAATGACTTTGCCGCACGCATCCAGCAGCGGCCCGCCCGAATTGCCGCCCGCTATCGGCGCGGTATGCAGCACGGTGTCGAACTGCCGCGATGGCCGGACGCCGGACAGAAAGCCGCGACTTTTAACCGGCGGCTGCGAATTGAAATAATCGCGCATCTGCAGCCCTTGCGCCATATCGACATTTCCGGGATAACCGAGCGCAACCACCGCGCTGTTCTCATCTTCGATCCGGCCTGCGATGACCAATGCAGGCAATCGCAAATCTTCGGTGATTTCGATTAAGGCCAGATCGTTTTTCGGGCTGTAGTCAATCAAGGTCGCGAAAGAGCCATTATCCCCTTCGGACGGCACCACGCCGATCTTCAGCGTGCTGTCGCGCAAAACATCGCGCACGACATGGGCATTGGTCACTATCCGCGTGGGCGAAACGGCAAAACCGCTGCCATGACTGAGCAGGATATCCGCCGTACCGTCGGTGTCGATAATCACCACGCGCACCACGCTGCGGGCTGACGCATCGATATCGGCGGGGTCCGCGCGCGCAGGGGCAGACGTGAATATTATTGGCAGGATGGCGATAAGAGCGGCTATGGCGGGGGCGATGCGGTTCATGGATGGCTTTTTGACGTGATGTTGCATTGACCGCAAGTTTCGGGATGCGGCCTTATGCGTTTGCCCATAATTCACCGGTGACGGGCGCCGCGCGTCAGCGTACACAGGTAAAGAATATGGCCGAAATCATGGACGCGCAGACACTGACCGATGATGATCGCTGGCGCATCGCGCTGGCGAAAGACCGTAATTATGATGGTGCGTTCGTCACCGGCGTCCATTCGACCGGCATTTACTGCCGCCCCTCCTGCCCCGCGCGGGCACCGCATCGCAAAAACGTGACATTCTATGCGACATGCCGGGATGCGGAGGCGGCTGGCCTGCGGGCGTGCAAACGCTGCACACCCCAAACCGCCGCGCCGGATGAGCAGGCCGTGCAGGCGTGCCTGGATATTTTGCACGGCAGCACGGCCCCGGTCCCGCTTGAAGAATTGAGCGTCACCACCGGTTACTCGCCGAGCCATCTACAGCGCATCTTCAAGCGCGCTGCCGGTTTGTCACCGGCGGCCTATAGCCGTGCCTTGCGCCGCGAACGGGCTGGTGACGCCTTGTCACGCGGCGGGCGCGTGACTGATGCGCTCTATGATGCCGGTTATTCGGGCCCGTCCCGTTTTTATGCAGACATTAAGGGGAGGTTGGGGATGGCCCCATCAGCATGGAGTGATGGCGGACGCGGCACGGTGATCCATTATGCCGTCACCGAAACAGGTCTGGGCCCGATGCTGGTTGCCGCCACATCAAAAGGGGTGTGCCGGGTGTCATTCATGGAAGACCGCAGCGCGTTGGAACGGCGGTTCCCCAATGCCAGACTGGTTGAGGGCGGAGCCCGCTTTTCGGTCCTGCTGGCGCAAGTCGTGGCGGCGGCCGAGCGTCCCGCAACTGCGCCCAATATCCCGCTTGATGTGAAAGGCACCGCATTTCAGGAGGCTGTCTGGCAGGCGCTGCGCACAATACCGCCGGGGGAAACGCGCACTTATGCGCAGATTGCCGCCGCGGCTGGCCATCCCGGCGCGGTGCGCGCTGCGGGCAGCGCCAACGGGGCCAACGCGGTCGCCGTGCTGATCCCGTGCCACCGCGTCGTCCGCTCGGACGGTTCGCTCGGGGGATATGCTTATGGAACGGCAATCAAACAGGCGTTGTTGGAGCGCGAGCAGGCCGACGGGGGCACACTGAATTTTCCGTAATGCGCGGGCAAATTTTTACCGCAAATTAGGCGATGTGTGTCACAGCTGAGCCTGACCAGTGATTTGCACCCGATAGTCTGCCTGAAAACGATGCGTGTGCAGGCGGTGTTTTGAGGAAAACAATGCCGAATTCAACCACACATGTTTCTGTCGCCCGTACGTCTGCGGAAACGCCCCTGTGGCGTCAGATTTGGGAATTTCCGGTAATCGCGATGGTTGCGGCGCTGGCCGTGCTCGCGGTTACCGAATTTGCCTTCTCAAAACTGGCCGGGTTGTTGCCCGGCATTATCGATGGCGATGGTGCCGTGGTCATCGGCGGCATTCTCGCGCTCGCTCTCATTGTGGCGGTCAATAAACTCGTTTTCGCGCGGCTGGGATATGTGAAGCATGATGATCTTCCCGGTGACAGCGCCGTCGGCGATAGCATGCTGGGGATATTTGTCGGTTCGGCGGTATTGTCGGCGATTGTCGGCTTGGCCGCGGCGTTTGGGCTATACCGCGCGCAGACCTATGGTGCAGCGGGTGATTTCGCCGCGATTATCGTGCAGGGTGCGCTGGTCAGCGCAGTGTTTCAGGAAGTTCTGTTCCGCGGCATAATCCTGCGCCTGCTGGTACCGATCACCGGCAGCCTGCTTGCGCTGTTGCTTAGCTGCGCCGCCTATGCAGCGTTTTTCGCCGGCACGACCGGCGCGGACTGGCCGGTTGCCATCATGGTGGCTGTATCGACCGGCCTGCTGTTTGGTGGCTGTTACCTGCTGACAGAAAATCTGTGGCTCGCCATCGGCGCGCATATCGGGTGGAATTTGGCGCTTGGCCTGGTGTGGGGCATGCCAATCATGGGGGTTCAGTATCAAGGGTTCCTTGACGCGGCTGTCAATGGCCCGCTTTGGCTAACCGGCGGCTATCTGGGATTGCAAGCATCGGCTCTGGCGCTGATTGTGGCCGGTGCAGCGGGTGTCTGGATGATCCTGCAAACGCGTGGGGAAGACCGGTTAATCGCGCCATTCTGGTCACGCTGAGCCCCATCATCCATACCGCTCATCCAGACCGCGCCCAGCCTTCGCTGGCGGGTGTCAGGCCCTCCAGAAACGTCTCTGCCGTATCCAGATAATCGCGCCGCTTATCTGCATCCATCCGGTCCCAATTGGCGTAAATCCGGCCGATCCGGTGATTTGATTGCAATCTATCGCGGTGCCGTTCCATAAAATGCCAGTATAGCGGCCCGAACGGGCACGCATCCTCGCCAGTCTTGACCGATGGTGAATAGCGGCACTTCTTGCAATAATCGGACATTTTATTGATGTAATTGCCGCTCGCGGCGTAGGGTTTGGACGCCAGCTTGCCGCCATCGGCATATAGCGCCATCGCCGCCACATTGGGCAGCTCCACCCACTCAAATGCATCCGCATAGACGACCAGGAACCAGTCCTCCACAGCGCGCGGATGAATGCCCGCTATCAACGCGAAATTGCCCAGCACCATCAGCCGCTGGATATGGTGTGCATGCGCATTTTCCCGGGTTGAGCGGACACTGTCGGCGATACAGCGCATATCGGTTTCGCCGGTCCAGTAAAATTCGGGAAGGCTGCGCTGTGCATCCATTGCATTATCGCGGGCCAGACCGGGCATGTGATACCAGTAAAACCCGCGAACATATTCGCGCCAGCCAATGATCTGGCGGATGAAACCCTCGACTGCATTCAGCGGCGCGTCCCCATCGTGATAGGCCTTCTGTGCTCGCTGGCATAATTCCATCGGGTCCAGCAGACCGATATTGATCGATGTGCTGAGCATCGAGTGGAACAGATCATCCTCACCGTGGACCATTGCATCCTGATAGGTACCGAAATCCGCAAGCCTCTCGGCGAAAAACCGGTCGGCGGCCTCTTCTGCCTCTTCGCGTGTTACGGGCCAGCGAAACGGCTCCAGTTCTCCAAAATGATCGGCAAATTTTTCGGCGACCAGTTCCAGCACTTCGCGGGTTATGGCGTCGGGCTCCGGCTTGAACCGCTCCGGTGCGCTCAACCCCTTCTTAGGTGGTTCGCGGTTTTCGGCGTCATAATTCCATTTGCCGCCCTCCGGTTTGCCATCCACCATCAGCAAGCCGGATTTCTTGCGCATTTCCTGATAGAAATTCTCCATCCGCAGCGTTTTGCGCCCGTCCGCCCAATCACGGAATTCTGCGATGGAAGCGATGAAGCGGTCATCGGCGAATATCTCGACATCGCAGGCAAATTTGTCGGGCCATTCTTCCACCGCCTGCCTCACGCGCCATTCGCCGGGTTCGGTTATATGGATCGCGCGCGGATCATGCCGCTCGGCCGCGCGGGCGACTTCGCCGGTAAAGCTATGCGCATTATCGGGATCGGTCAGCGTGATGTAATCGACGCTCCACCCCGCATCGCGCAGATCATCCGCAAAATGCCGCATGGCAGAAAAAATCAGTGCGATTTTCTGCTTGTGATGTTTGACATAAGTGGCCTCGTCCCAGACTTCCATCATCAGGATCACGGTGTCGTCTTTCGCGCGGCCGCGCAGGCTTGCCAAAGTGCGCGTCAGCTGATCGCCCAGCACGGGAACGAGTACGGGTTTTTTACCTGCCATGCCGGTGTAATGCGCGGGACGGCAATCGGTGCCTGTCAATCCAGTTTGGGCGGCATCCCCGGTTCGCATTTGGCCCAGGCGGCCTGATAGGCAGGCCGTTCACCAATGCGTTTCAGATAATCGGCAGTGTTGGGTTTATCATCCAGCGTCACCCCGCCGGACAGGCGTGCCGTCGTCAGGCCGAACAGCATCATGATATCCGCCGTGGTCAGCTGCCCGCCGCCGAAAAATTCCGCCTCGGCCAATCGCTGTTCAATCATCATCCATGCTTTCGCCGTCCGGTCGCTCACATAAGCCATCGGGCCGGGATTGTTCGCATCGGCCCGCGACAGCATCAATTGCATCATGCCGTTGGTCATCACGGTGCCATTGGCGAAGTGGAACCAGAACAGATGATCCGCAAAATCTGCATGCCCCGGATCGGGCGAATGCATCGAGCCGCCATATTTGCGGTCGATATAATCGCAAATTGCGCCGCTTTCCCCCAAAATCAAATTACCATCCTGAATTACCGGTGCCAGACCCATCGGGTGGAGCGCCTTATATTCATCAGGCGCGAGATTATTGTCGGCGCGGCGGTTGTACCGTTTGAAATCATATTCGAGCTGGAGTTCCTCGCACAGCCAGACAATCCGTTCCGATTGTGAAATTCCCAAATGATGGACCGTCAGCATGCATTTACTCCGTTAGACAAAACTATAGGGATCGATATCGACGCTTACGCGCACTCCGCGGGGGAAGTCGAGCGTTCCCAGCCATGCGCGTATAACATCTTGTATCTGAACGCTGCGCCGGGCATTGATCAGCAGGCGGTAGCGGTATCGCCCGCGTAACAAGGCCATTGGCGCGGGTGCCGGGCCCAGAACCATCACGTCGCTCAACCTGGGCTGCGTACCGCCGATCGCACGGGCGGATTCCTTCGCTTCATTCTCGTCCTCGCTCGATATGATGATTGCGGCCCAGCGGCCAAAGGGCGGGGCACCGGCGCTGCGCCGCGCCTCGGTTTCGGCGGCATAGAACGCATCGCGGTCGCCCGCTTCCAATGCGGCAATCACGGCAGCCTCACGGTGGCGGGTCTGGATCAGGACTTCGCCCGGTTTGCTGCCGCGACCCGCGCGGCCCGCAACTTGGGCGACTTGCTGGTAAGTACGTTCTGCGGCCCGCAAATCACCGCCTTCCAGGCCCAGATCAGCATCAACCACGCCGACCAATGTCAGATCGGGGAAATGAAAACCTTTGGTCACGAGCTGCGTGCCGACAATCACATCGATCGCCTTGGCTTCGGCCTGGGCGACGAAATCAGCGGCTTTCTCTGGCGTGTTGAGCGTGTCCGAGGTAGCGACGGCGATGCGCGCTTCGGGCAGGATTTCGGCCACCTCATCGGCAATGCGTTCCACCCCCGGGCCGCAGGCGACAAGGCAATCGGGCTCACCGCATTCAGGGCAGCTGTCAGGCGGCGCGGTTTCATGGCCGCAATGATGGCAGGCGAGACGGCGGCTGAAACGGTGTTCAACCAGCCATGCCGTGCAGTTGGGGCATTCAAAACGGAACCCGCAATTGCGGCAGAGGGTAAGCGGTGCGTAACCCCTGCGGTTAAGAAATAACAAGGATTGTTCATTTTTGGTTAAACGATCCCTAAGTGCTTCAACCAGCTCTGGGGCGAGCCAGCGTCCGCGTTCTGGCGGGCTTTCGGTAAGATCCAGCGCAGTGATATGGGGCATCGTCGCGCCGCCAAACCGGCTCGGCAATTCAAGCCGTTCATAAATCCCGCTCTCTGCCATTTGCAGGCTCTCCAATGCCGGTGTCGCACTGGCCAGAACGATTGGAATTTTTTCAAATTGTGCGCGCATCACTGCGACGTCGCGTGCATTATAGCGCACGCCTTCATCCTGTTTGAAACTGATCTCGTGCGCTTCATCCACGATGATCAGGCCGAGGCGGGCATAAGGAAGGAACAATGCCGATCGCGCGCCGACCACGACCTGCGCCTCTCCGCTGGCAATCGCACGCCATGCGCGGCGCCGTTCGGTCGATTTCAGGCTGGAATGCCACACGATAGGGCCTGCGCCGAAACGCTGCGCAAACCGCTTGAGAAACGCCTCGGTCAGCGCAATTTCCGGCAGCAGAACCAAAACCTGGCGGTCGCCCTGCAGGGCAGCCGCAATTGGTTCAAAATACGTTTCAGTTTTTCCCGATCCGGTTACACCGTCAAGCAGAAAGGGGGCAAACTTACGGGCGTCCACGGCCTCGACCAGCCGGTGTGACACCGATTTCTGCTCGGGGCTCAAATCAATCGTCACGTGTCCGGCATCGGCACGCGGATAGGGACTGTCAATATTCACTTCCACCGGCTCCAGCACGCCCTGGTTCGCCAATCCGCGCAAAACGGCGTCGCTTACGCCGGCGCGCTCTGCCAATTCGCGGATGGTCGCCTGTTCGCCTTGCAGAGCGTCCATTGCGGCTGCGCGTTGCGGGGTCATCCGCTCCGGTTCCGCTCCCGACAGGCGGTACTCTGTCATCGTGCTCGGCCCGCGCATTGCGCCGCCTGATGACAGCACCATCCGTGCCACCGATGCGAGCGGAGCGCAGTAATAATCCGCCGTCCATTCCATCAGACGCCGCAGTTCGGCGCGCACGGGCGGGATCGGCACGATTTCCAGCAAAGGCCGCAATTTTGACGCAGCCACACGGTCACCGGGCAGCCGGTCCTCCTCCCACACGATCCCGACAATCTGGCGCGGGCCCAAGGGTGCAGCCACCACCGATCCATACTCCACCGCCATGCCGTCCGGCACCGAATAATCAAGCGGGCCAAGTGCTGCGTTAAATATGATGAGGCGGACACGTTTCATGATATAGCGGCAATATGGGGGCAGTCGGCGCCCCCCGACAAGGTAAGGAATGCCAATATGACCGATTTGTTCACTCAACACCCAGGCCGCCGTGCGTTCATCGCGGGGGCCAGCGCCGCCGGTCTGATGGGACTGACCGGGTGCGCCGCTTTGCCGGGATTGGGGCTGACCGATGCGGTTCGCCGATTGCTGATGCTGTCGAGCGAACGCGCTTTTGCGCGCATGACGGCGGATGGCGGTTTTTGGGATCAGCAGGTCGCGCGGATCGGTCTGGCCGATATTATGGGCGTGCGGGGCAATCTGCTCGCAGGGATACTCACCTCGGCCCTGTTCAAGAACCAGCTGGAAAGCGCCTTTGCCGGTGTCGCGGTGCGCGGCGCAGAGCGGGCTGCACCATTGGTGGCGGATGCGGTGCGGATCGCCGGGTTTCAGGCGGCACAGCAACTGGTGCGCGGCGGGCCAACCGCAGCAACCGCCTTTTTGCGCGGCGCAATGGGCAGCAGCCTGGTCGAGGCTATGGTTCCCGAATTGAACACGGCCATCCGCCTCGCCAATGATCCCGTTATCGGAGAGGCTCTATCGCGACTATCGGGCGTGGATGTGGCAGGTGTATCCAACCGCCTTTCGGGCCAGATCAATGATACCATCTGGACTGAGATCGGGATTGAAGAAGCCGCCATTCGCCGCGATCCGCAAAGCACCAATGATCCATTGCTGATCGGCGTGTTCGCCCTGGGCGGGCGATGATTGCGGGGCATTCGCACGATCTGCGCGGCTGGCGGGCTGGCGTCACATAGGCTCCCCGCATATACCTTGCGCCGAATCGCTAACCGGAGCTGCACATGAAATTTTTCGCTGACACTGCTGACATTGATGACATCAAGGAACTGGCGGCGACCGGCTTGCTGGACGGTGTCACCACCAATCCCAGCCTGATTGCCAAATCGGGCCGTGATTTCATGGAAGTAACGCGCGAGATTTGCGGCATCACCAGCGGGCCGGTCAGCGCCGAAGTGGTCGCTCTCGATCATCCCACCATGATGAAAGAGGCAGAGGTGCTTCGTAAAATCGCGGATAATGTCTGCATCAAGGTCCCGCTGACGATTGATGGCCTTAAAACCTGCAACGCGCTCACCGCAGATGGCACAATGGTCAATGTCACTCTGTGTTTCTCTGCCAATCAGGCTCTGCTTGCGGCCAAGGCTGGTGCGACATTTGTCTCTCCATTTGTGGGCCGCCACGATGATAATGGGTCAAACGGCATGGATCTGATCCGTGACATTCGTGTGATCTATGACAATTACCAATATGACACCGAAATTCTGGTCGCGTCGGTCCGTCACGCCACGCATGTGCTGGAAAGCGCATTGATCGGCGCGGATGTGATGACCGCGCCGCCCGCCGTGATCAAGGGGCTGTTCAAACATATCCTGACCGACAAGGGGATTGAGGGGTTTCTGAAAGACTGGGAAACAACCGGGCAAAGCATCATTTGATTACAGGCGATGGCGGGCGACACACCTCTTGATCTGTTCAAACAGGCGCTGACCGGCGCAAGCCGGGCTCTTTCGCGTGAGGCAGAGGTGGAGATCGCGTGGAGCGCCGATGCGCCGTCGAGCGCGGGCAGCAATTTCAGGGTGCCCTTGCCAGGCCGCAATCTGCCAGCCACACAGGCGCAGGAAGCGCGCGGCTTTGCCGACAGTTTCTCGCTCAAACTGCGCCACCACAATGAAGGGCTGCACAGCCGCAACGCCCCGTCCGAACCGTTGGCGCGCGCCTGTTACGATGCCGCCGAGCTGGTCCGGTACGAGGCGCTAGGCTCCAACAATTTCAGCGGTATGCGCGATAATCTCGATGCGGCACTGGGGGTCAGGATGGGCGCGGACCCGATTACCCGTGCGCAGGACAGGGATGAAGTACCGGTGCAGGGCGCGCTGGCACTGATGCTGCGTGAGAAGCTGACCGGACAGGCCATACCCGATGCGGCAGTTCCTGCGGTGGATATGGTGCGTGACTGGATCGAGGAACGCGTCGGCGATGGTTTTGAATCGCTGGCGCTATCGCTCGATGACCAGACAGGTTTCCAATCGCTCACGCTCGACATGCTCCGCAATCTCGACCTGATCCGCGAGGAAAACGATAGCGGTTCGGATGATGAGAATGGCGAGGATGAAGAGGGCCAGGACGAAAACGAGCAAGAGGACGATGATGGCGAGTCCGAAGGCTCTGACCAGCAGACGACCGAGATGGCCGGCGAGGCCTCCGAAGGCGATGATACTGGCGAAAGCGATACCGAGCAGTCTTCCGACGAAGAAATGAGCGATGGTGAGATGGGCGATGAGGGTGAGGAAGGCATGATGCCGGTCCGCCCGAACCGGTCATGGGCCGATATTCCAGGCGATTTCGACTATAAATATTTCACCAACACATTCGATGAGGAAATCGAAGCGCCCGAATTGTGCGACACAGATGAGCTCGACCGGCTACGCGCCTATCTTGATAGCCAGCTGACCGGTCTGCAAAGCATTGTCACGAAACTCGCCAACCGTTTGCAGCGCCGCCTGATGGCGCAGCAGAACCGCGCGTGGGATTTTGACCAGGAGGAGGGATTGCTCGATGCCGCGCGGCTTGCCCGGGTCGTCACCATGCCCGGCCATGCGCTGAGCTATAAGATGGAGCGCGACCAGGAATTTAAGGACACAGTCGTTACGCTGTTGATCGACAATTCGGGATCAATGCGCGGGCGGCCGATTTCCATCGCCGCGATCAGCGCGGATATCATGGCGCGCACGCTGGAACGCTGCGGCGTGAAAGTAGAAATTCTGGGCTTCACTACGCGCGCTTGGAAAGGCGGCCAAAGCCGAGAGGCGTGGCTGGCCGATGGCAAACCGACCGCGCCCGGCCGCCTCAACGATCTGCGTCATATCATCTACAAGAAGGCGGACGAGCCGTGGCGCCGCGCGCGCCGCAATCTGGGCCTGATGATGCGCGAGGGGTTGCTCAAAGAAAACATCGATGGAGAGGCGCTGATGTGGGCGCATCAACGCCTGCTGGCGCGGCCCGAAGACCGCCGCATATTGATGGTGATTTCCGACGGTGCGCCGGTCGATGATTCGACGCTCAGTGTGAATAGCGCGGGCTATCTCGAACAGCATTTGCGCCGGGTGATCGAATGGATCGAGAAAAGCAGCCCCGTGCAATTGGCTGCCATCGGCATCGGCCATGATGTGACGCGGTATTACAAGAAGTCGGTCACGATTATGGATGTCGAGCAATTGGGCGGCACGATTATCGAGCAGCTTGCCGGGTTGTTCGAGGCGAAGGGGTGAATGGCAGCTGAGACCTCCAGTGCACTGATAGCCGCCGGTGCAGCCATCGGCGGTGTCGTCATAGCGTGGATTCTCAGCCAAATGGGTTCATCTCTCGAGCATCGACGGAAAAAATCTGACGATCAAAAAAACTTCGATGAGCGAGTTCGCTCAGTTCTCTACGGGGCATTTGCTGTTTGCAATTTTCTAAATCGAGCGATTAACGAATGGGATGAGCAACGGAATGTTCCACAGTTGTCTCGTTTGGTTGTAGCTCAATCCTATTTGACTAAATTGATCGAGAGATCTCCGCATGAGAGTGAAACCCTGATGGTCGGACTGATCGATTTAGGGCTCCGACTAGAAAGTCTGCTTCATCTGGTCGAGTCGATCCCGGAATCGGGTGTCGGGGTCTCCATAGCAGGGGTCGATAGCGTAGAATTGTCCGTCGATGAGTTGGCTGCATCTGTCGAAGTGCTTTTGGTGATGCTTGATGGAGATAATGCGATGATCTCTGCTGACGAACTCGCGAAGATTGTAACGAATCCCGAGGATATTCCTTCTGAGGACTGAGCCAATGACCCCAACCGAAGCCATCCAATCGCGCCGCTCTGTCCGGGCATTCCTCGACACGCCGGTGGATCGGGCGATCCTTGAGCGGGTTCTGAAAACTGCGCAGCGTAGTCCTTCTGGTGGGAATACCCAGCCTTGGCACGCGCATGTTCTCACAGGCGAACCCCTGCACAATCTGTTCGCCAATGTGGCGGAGCAATTGCCCAAGGGTAAGGACGGTTGGTCGCCCGAATATGATATTTACCCAAAGGGGCTGGACGGTGCCTATGAACAGCGCCGCCGCGGTGTGGGGGAGGATTTGTACGGCGCGCTCAACATCCCGCGCGAGGATAAGATGGGCCGGATGATGTGGTTCGCGAATAATTTTCGCGGTTTTGGCGCGCCGGTGATGATGTTTGTGCACACGCCCAAATATATGGGGCCGCCGCAATGGTCCGATATTGGCATGTGGCTGCAAACCATCATGCTGCTGCTGCGCGAGGAAGGGCTGGATAGCTGCGCGCAGGAAGCCTGGGCGATGTATTCGCGCGAGGTGCGTGCGGCGATACCAATCCCCGATGATCATATCTTTTTTTGCGGCGTGGCCCTTGGTTACCGCGACCCTGATGCACCGGTAAACCAGTTTGAAGTGGCCCGTGCGCCGATCGACGAAACGGTGCGCTGGGAGGGTTGGCAGTAGGCCGCGCGCAAACTAATGCATCGGGCATGACCGATGCCTTGCCCAAAACCGGATTGCGCCTGTTCAATTCGCTCACCCGCCAGCTGGAAACCTTCATTCCGGTCCATGCCGATGAGGCGCGGGTCTATAGCTGCGGGCCGACGGTCTATAATTACCAGCATATCGGCAATATGCGCGCCTATGTGTTTGCCGATACTCTGGGCCGGGTGCTGCAATATAAGGGCTACACGCTCACCCATGTGATCAACATCACCGATGTCGGCCATCTGACGTCTGACGCCGATGAGGGCGAGGACAAGATGGAGCGGATGGCCGCGCGCGAAGGCAAAAGCGCGTGGGATATCGCAAGGTTCTATCAGGAAGATTTCTTGCGCGATCTGGCGCGGCTGAATGTACAGCCCAAACAGCACCCGCGCGCGACCGAGTTTGTCGAAGAAATGATCGACTGGGGCAAGCGCATGGCGGACAAGCACTGCTACGCGCTGGAGAGCGGGCTCTATTTCGATGTGTCGACGGTGCAGGATTACGGGCGGCTGGCACGTGCGGTGACCGAGGACGGGGCCGAAGAGATCAGAGGCCGTATCGAAAGCGTCGAGGGCAAACGCAACGCTGCTGATTTTGCAATCTGGCGCAAGACACCGGCGGGCGAGACGCGCCAGATGGAGTGGGACAGCCCGTGGGGGCGGGGCGCTCCGGGCTGGCACCTCGAATGCTCGGTCATGGGCGAGAAACTGCTGGGCTTTCCGTTCGACATTCACACCGGCGGGATCGACCACCGCGAAATTCATCACCCCAATGAAATTGCGCAGAACCAGGCCTTTTGCGGCTGCGGCGGATTGTCAGACGCGGAAAATTCGGGCGCGCGGATGTGGATGCACAACAATTTTCTCGTCGAACGATCAGGGAAAATGAGCAAGTCCAGCGGCGAATTTCTGCGGCTGCAATTGCTGCTCGATAAGGGGTATCACCCGCTCGCTTACCGGCTGATGTGCCTTCAGGCGCATTATCGCAGCGAGTTGGAGTTCAGCTGGGAAGGGCTGGGCGCTGCGCTCACCCGCCTGAAACGGATGGTGATGCAGGTTGAACGCTTGACAGATGCAGCGGCGGGCAATCCTGCCCATCAGAAATTCGCCCCGGCTTTGGAGAAATTTGATGCCGCGATGTCGGATGACCTGAACACCGCTATCGCCCTAACGGCGCTGGAAGAGGCGCTGGCAGTGAAGAAAGTGGATGCGGGCATCAAGCGCGCCGTGATCGAACGTATGGACGGTGTGCTGGGATTGAAGCTGTTCGATCTGGCGCGCACCGATTTGCGCATTCGCCCGGCAGCGGCAGCAGTGACCGAAGATGCGATCAAACAGGCACTCACGCGCCGCACAGCCGCGCGGGCCGAGAAAGATTTCGCTACCTCCGATGCAATCCGCGATGAACTCACCGCAAAGGGCGTCGAGATCATGGACGGCGACCCGCTCGGCTGGGACTGGAAGCTCGCTTGAAATTCTGGCGCCTCACCCGCGCGCCCTTTGTGGCGCTGGACGGGATGGGCGCCCAATTGCATGGGACGCGTTATACCGATCCGGGGATACCGCTCGTGTCCCTTGCCAGCGAGGCAGGCCTGGCGGTGTTGGTGGCGCTTCGTTATTTGCCGCACGAGTTGACGGAAATCCCGCAGGATTTCGTGCTCGGTTGGACAGAAGCTCTCGCCGCGCCAGAACGCGTGCCTGACAGTGACGACGCCGCCATCCGCGCATGGATAGCGGGCTGGCTTGCGATGCGCGGCTCGCTTTTATGCGCAGTTACGTCCAAAGTCCTGCCCGAGGCTGACGTGATCTACCTGAACCCGCTGCACCCCGATGCTGCACACATACGCCCCTTGACGACCCGCCCGTTCCGCTTTGAAGACTGTCTTCACCGCCCGCCCATGTTCGATGCCTTCGGGAGTAAACGATGACCATCGCCGTTCTTAGTTCTCTGATCCGCCCGATGGTGGAGCCGCATATTCCCGACGGCATCGACGCGCGTTTCTTTACCTCGGTAGAGGAATTGCACGCGCTCGCGCCAGAGGCGGAGATTGGCTGGTTTGATCTCGATGACAAGGAGCCGATGATCGAAGCGGTTCGGCGTGCGGACAAGATGAAATGGTTCAATTCGATCTATGCCGGGCTCGATTTCCTGCCGCTTGATCTGCTGCACCAGCGCGGCACGATGATCACCAATGGGGCGGGGATCAATGCGGTCGCGATTGCCGAATATGTGGTGATGGGCATGCTCAATATTGCCAAGGATTACCGCAGCGTCGTGCGCGCGCAGGAACGGCATGAGTGGTTGCTCGATTCACCGGGCAAGCTGGAGCTGGTCGGCACGCGCGCTTTGCTGCTCGGCTATGGCGCGATTGGACAGCAGGTGAAGCCGCGGCTGGAAGCCTTCGGGGTGGAAGTGGTGCCGGTACGCCGTTCTGCCGCCGATGGCGCGCTGGGGCCGGATGCATGGCGCAGCCGTCTGGGCGAATTTGACTGGGTTATACTGGCGGTTCCCGCGACCGCTGAAACCGATGCGATGATTGGCGCAGAAGAGCTGGCCGCGATGAAAGACAGCGCGGTACTGGTCAATGTTGCGCGCGGCACTGTGGTCGATCAGGATGCGCTCATCGCGGCGCTGCAGGCCAGATCGATCGGATCGGCATGGCTCGATGTGACCACACCCGAACCGCTGCCTGCCGATAATCCGCTGTGGAGCCTCGATAATGCGCATGTGACAATGCATCTTTCGGGCCGCGCGCAGGCATCGATGTTTCGCCGATCGGCGGAGCGGTTTGTAAAAAATCTGCAGGCCTATGTCGCTGGCCAGCCGCTGCACCCCTTATTTGATCCCGTGCGCGGATATTAGCCTGCATTCACGATGTGACTCTTCGGCAAGGGGCTGATAAGCCACATAAAACAGCCGGAAGCGATCAGGCTAAACCATAGCCGCGCGGCGGTGTCAGCAGTGCGCTTCGGCGTGCGACGAAGGATAAATACGCATGGCCGATACAAAAACGCAGAAAGCATCTGACCTGCTGGTCCAATGTCTTGAAGAGGAGGGTGTGGAATACATCTTTGGCGTTCCGGGCGAAGAAAACCTCGATTTCCTCGAGTCGCTGTCAACCTCCACGATAAAGCTGATACTGACGCGGCACGAGCAGGGTGCAGGCTTCATGGCTGCAACCTATGGCCGGCATACGGGCAAAACCGGTGTGTGCCTTGCCACGCTTGGCCCGGGCGCGACAAATCTCGTTACCGCCGCCGCGTATGCGCAGCTGGGCGGTATGCCGATGCTGATGATTACCGGCCAGAAACCGATCAAGAAAAGCAAGCAGGGCCGCTTTCAGATACTCGACGTGGTATCGATGATGGAACCGCTGACAAAATATACGCAGCAATTGGCCGCAGGTGACAATATACCCAGCCGCGTGCGCGAATGTTTCCGTCTGGCCGAAGAGGAAAAACCGGGCGCGGCGCATATTGAACTGCCCGAAGATATCGCCGAGGAAATGAGCGAAGCCCGCCCGATCAGGCCGTCCATCGCGCGGCGTCCATCGGCCGAGGCAAAAGCGGTGAAACAGGCGGTTGAAGCGATTGAACAAGCGGACCGGCCGGTACTGGTTATTGGCGCGGGCGCTAACCGGAAAATGACCAGCAAGATGCTGCTTCAACTGGTCGAGAAAACCGGTATTCCTTTCGTCACAACGCAAATGGGTAAAGGCGTGATTGACGAACGGCACCCGCTATTCTTGGGCTGCGCTGCTTTGTCAGCGGGCGATTTCTGCCACCGCGCGATCGAGGATGCCGATTGCATCGTCAATATCGGCCATGATGTGATCGAGAAACCGCCATTTTTCATGCAGGATGACGGCGTTACAGTGCTGCATCTATCGACCAAAACGGCGGAGGTGGATCCGGTCTATTTTCCGCAGATCGAAGTGATCGGCGATATCGCCAATGCCATCTGGCAGATCAAGCAAGGCATCACCAATCAGGACCATTGGGATTTTATTAAGATGCGCGAATATCGCAAGGCGGAACTGGCGCATACCGCGCTGCTGGCCGCCGATGCGCGGTTTCCGATATTTCCGCCGCATCTGGTCCGGCAAGTCCGCGATGCCTTACCCGAAGACAGCATCATCTGCCTCGACAATGGCATTTACAAAATCTGGTTTGCGCGCAATTATCCCGCCTATCTGCCCAACACCGTACTGCTCGACAATGCGCTCGCCAGCATGGGCGCTGGTCTGCCCTCCGCGATGATGAGCGCAATGCTGTATCCAGACCGCAAGGTCATGGCGATTTGCGGCGATGGCGGGTTCATGATGAACAGTCAGGAAATGGAAACCGCAATGCGGCTGGGCCTCAATCTGACCGTACTGATCCTGCGCGATGATGCCTATGGTATGATCCGGTGGAAGCAGGCCAATATGGGATTTGCGGATTACGGCCTGACCTATGGCAACCCGGATTTTGTTCATTACGCGCAAAGCTATGGCGCGCAGGGGCACCGCGTTGAAAGCAGTGCCCATCTGGCACAGGTCCTGGCCCATTGCCGCGATGTGCCGGGTGTCCATCTGATCGATTGTCCGGTCGATTATACGCAGAACGATCAGATCCTGAACCACGACATCAAGGAACTTTCCGCAGAGCTGTGATTTTTCAGATCAGCACCCCGGTCATGTTGCCCCGGTCATATGGCCCCGGTCATGTTGCCCCGGTCATCTTGGGGGGTCCCGCTTTCTACTCGCGGCGGGACAGAAATTAGCGGGGTCCCGGTTTCTGGTCCGGGAGGACAAAGGACATACGCCGTGACCACACTCAAAGACACCTATCCGCTCTATCTCAACAACAAGGCGGCCCAGCCCAACACCGATCTTGAGGTAACCGACAAATTCACAGGCGATGTCGCATTTCGCACCGCGCTGGCGACACCGGAGGTGATCGAGGAGGCGATTGCAGGGGCGCAGCGTGCAGCAGGGCCAATGGCGCAGATGGCCAGTTTTGAAAAACAGGCGGTTTTGCAGCACTGCGTCACGCGGTTCCGTGAACGCTATGACGAACTGGCGTATTCGCTGTGTGTAGAGGCGGGCAAACCGATCAACGATGCGGAAGGCGAAGTGGACCGCCTGATCGACACATTCAAAATCGCCGCAGAGGAGGCGGTGCGCAATTATGGCGAAGTCCAGCCGCTGGACATATCCGCCCGTGCCAAAGGATATATAGGCATGTGGAAGCGCGTACCGATCGGGCCATGCAGTTTTATATCCCCGTTCAATTTTCCGCTCAATCTGGCAGCGCATAAAATTGCGCCCGCGATTGCGGTGGGCTGCCCCTTTGTCATGAAACCGGCGAGCAAAACACCGCTTGGCGCGATCATGATGGGCGAGGTTTTGGCCGAGACCGATTTGCCCGAAGGCGCATTTTCCATCCTGCCCGCCAGCCGCGACGGGGCCGATCTGTTCACCACTGATGAGCGCCTGAAACTGTTGAGCTTTACCGGATCACCCGGCGTAGGTTGGGCGCTGAAAGCCAAAGCCGGTAAGAAGCCGGTTATTCTGGAACTTGGCGGCAACGCGGCCGTGGTGGTCGATAGGGATGCTGACCTTGATCATGCGCTGGAACGGATAATATTCGGGGCTTTTTACCAGTCCGGGCAAAGCTGCATCGGCGTGCAGCGGATTATCATTCACGAAGATATTTACGACACATTCAAAGCGATGCTGGTCGAAAAAACGCGGTCGCTCGTGTCGGGCGATCCCAAAAGCCGGGACACGTTCATCGGCCCGATGATTTCGCATGATGAGGCACAACGTCTGAAAGGTTGGATTGACGATGCTATGAAGGGCGGCGCAGCGTTGCTGTGCGGCGGCGGCTGCGACGGCAATATGCTGGAGGCGACGCTGCTTGAAAATGTTGACAGATCAGCCGATGCCTACCGCGAAGAGGCATTCGGACCGGTGGCGCTACTCAGCGCGTTCAGCACGTTTGAAGATGCGCTGGATGAGGTAAACGATTCCAAATTCGGCCTTCAGGCGGGTGTCTTCACGCGCGACATTCACAAAGTTCTTGATGCGTGGGATAGGCTCGATGTTGGCGGGGTCGTGGTGAACGATGTGTCATCCTACCGGGTCGACAATGTGCCTTATGGCGGGGTGAAAGATTCAGGGCTGGGCCGCGAAGGCATTCGCTTCGCGATGGAAGATATGTCCGAGATACGCAATCTGATCATCCGCCGCGAGCAGGCCGGCTAGGCCTGCACGTCAGCTATTGACCAACAGCAGCAATTCACATTCCACGATCATGCACGGTTCGGGAAGCATGGTGCTATCGACACTGATAATCGCTGCATCCGCGACCAGTTGACCCGGAATGGTAAATTCATGCTCTGCCAATTCGGCGATGAAATGTTCACCCGCATCGCAGGCTTCATGGCCCGAAAATTCCACAATGACATGATGCCGCGTGCCGGTGAAGGTTATACTCGCCCATGACCGTTCGCGGTGCTGGGTGAGCCGGCCATGTCCGCCCGCCAGTGTCATCAGCGAATCGCGCAGATGGTCGCGCGGGCCGCGCCGGATGCGGCGGCGTGTATCGCTGGCGGCGCGGGCCTGCGCATGGTCCGCAGCGAGGCGGGCGACCGGTTCAGCCGACATGGGCATTCCCTTCATATTTGAGCATGAAACCGTGGACTTTTTCCTCGGTACGCGGTCGCGGCATGCGGCCATTGCGCAGATCAAGCACGAACCGCGGATCATGCGCTGCGAGCCGACCGAATTTGGTGGCTGGCATTCCGGTGCGACGAAGAAATTTCTCGATAGAACATATCAACATATTAAACCTCACCGTTTGAAGGGCTGTGTCGGCCGGACGAATATGATTCGCCTGACGCATCGAGTCGTCGCTGGCGAAATCCTACTTGTCTAGGAAAAATACTTCGTATACGTAGGAAAAAATATCGACAATGAGGACAGATTATGTCGAAGGCACAGGAACGTTTGCTGGAACTGACTCAGGAACGGGGCAGCTCTCTGGCCCGATTATCCGAGATGATCGGTAGAAATCCAACGTATTTACAGCAATTTATTCGTAAAGGCAGTCCGCGAAAATTGGAGGAGCATGATCGGAAAATGCTCGCCGATTTCTTTCGCGTGCCCGAATCGGAACTGGGCGGTTCAGCCAAAGCGTCGGAGGATAAATCCTATAATGCGCGTACAGCCTTGCCGCTGGAGGCGGGATGGGTCGATGTCCCGCGGCTGGCGATCAGTGCATCGGCGGGACAAGGCGCTGTGGTCGGGGCCGAGGCCGCTTTCGACAATTTTCGCTTTTCCAGAAAATGGCTGCGCGAACAGGGGCTTGAAGGCGCGCAATTATCCGCGATCCTGGTCGAGGGCGATTCGATGGAGCCGTTACTGCGCGCGGGCGATGAAGTGCTGGTCGATTTACGCCCGCTGCCGTTTCGCGACGGGATTTATGTCGTGCGGCTGGAGGATACTCTGCTGGTAAAGCGGGTGGCGGCACAGGGCGGCGGGCGTTTATCACTTCTTAGCCAGAATCTTGCATATCCTCCGCTGAACGTAAGTGTGGATGCTGTCGAGATAATCGGCCGCGTTGTATGGAAGAGCGGGAAATTGTGATCCGGTGAGCATGACCAAGGCCAGCTATGACCTGACTGCCGCGACTTACGGCCACTCGCGCAAAACAGAACCGCGCATCGCGGCCATGATCGACCGCGCGCTTGGGTCTGCCGAAACCGTGCTGAATGTGGGCGCCGGTACCGGTTCCTACGAACCGGCGGGCCGCCATGTGACCGCGCTTGAACCATCGCAGCAGATGATAGACCAGCGTCCGGCAGGGGCGGCCACGGCCATCTGCGCCAGCGCGGAAAAGCTGCCTTTTGAAGATAACGCGTTTGATGCCGCGATGGCGATCCTGACTGTCCACCATTGGCGGAATGTGCCGCGCGGCATGGCGGAACTGCGCCGCGTGACATCAGGGCGGATCGTGATACTGACCTTCGACCCGTCATTCCAAAAATTCTGGCTGACCGATTATGTCCCTCAACTGGTCGCCTTTGACGCCCAGCAGATACCGCCGATGCATGACTATGCAAAATGGCTGGGCGCAGTGGAAATTCGCCCGGTACCCATACCGCATGATTGTGCCGATGGCTTTCTTGGTGCCTATTGGCGGCGGCCGGGTGCCTATCTCGATGCGAGCATTCGCGCAGGCATGTCGCCATTCCACGCGCTGGGTGATGTATCGCAGCAGCTCGCCCTGCTCAAAGCCGATATGGAAAGCGGTATCTGGGAAGCCCGCTATGGCCATCTGATGCAAAAAGACAGTCTGGATTGCGGATACCGGCTGGTCGTGACAGTGTAGCAAAGCCCTTGCGAACGGGCGCCGCAGCCGCCACATCACCCGCATGACCGATACCGCCAGTACCTCCCCAAAGGCGCCACCGCCCATGCGTGCAGCCATCATGCCCGTCACCCCGCTGCAGCAGAATTGCAGCCTGATCTGGTGCACCAAAACGATGAAAGGTGCGCTGGTTGATCCCGGCGGCGATCTGGCCAAGCTGAAATCGGGCGTTGCCAAAGCGGGCGTGGAACTGGAGAAAATCCTGATCACGCACGGCCATATCGACCATTGCGGGGAAAGCGGCATTTTGGCGAAGGAGCTTGGCCTCCCGATCGAAGGCCCGCATGAAGGCGACCGGTTCTGGATTTCGCGGCTTGAGGAAGATGGCAGGAAATACGGTATTCGCGGCGAAGTGTTTGAACCGGACCGCTGGCTGAATGATGGGGATACGGTAACCGTCGGTGATCTGGCGCTTGATGTGATCCATTGCCCCGGCCACACGCCCGGGCATGTGGTATTTTATCATGGGCCCAGCAAATTCGCGATTGTTGGCGATGTCCTGTTCCAAGGCTCGATCGGGCGAACCGATTTTCCGATGGGTAATCACCAGGATCTGCTGGACGCAATCACTCAGAAACTATGGCCGCTGGGCGGCGATGTGACGTTTATTCCCGGGCATGGGCCCACCAGCACATTTGGCCAGGAACGCAAAACCAATCAATTCGTCAGCGATTACGCGCTGGGCTGAACTGGCAGAGCGCGGGGCCTATACTGTTCCGGTCGCCACCAGCACGGCGACTGTGGCCAGCCCAAGGAATGTCAGCATGGTGATGAGCGTGCCGATCAGGCGGCCCTTGGCAAATGCGTTCTCGTCCATCCCGAAGGCGTGGGCGATCCGGCCCAGAATGAACACGCCTGCAATGTAAGGCAGCCACACCGCGCCTTTCCCGGCGATTTCGATGGCAGCGATCAGCGCGAGCGCAAACGGCATCGTTTCGACGAAATTGGCATGCGCACGCATCCGGCGAATGACTTTATCATTTCCGCCATCGCCCACGCTTACCCCTTCTGATCCGCGAACCTGACCGACCCGGATCATGAGCCAGAGCGCCAGAATTGCGGCAGCGGCAGCGGTGCACAGTGTCACTGGTAAAATCATTATCGTCCCCAAATGGCTGGATCCCCCGCAGAACCGCGCGGCGGATTGATTGAAATGGTTTTCATCGGGCGGCGTAGTCCGTCCTGATGCGGGTTGCAACGGGGCTTGCAAAGGCGGCGTTTTTGGTTATGTAGCGCGGCTTGCCGTGAAGGTTTGGCCGCGATTCTGCGCACTTGTGCGTGTCGGTTGCTTCGCCTAGAGCGGGACATAACATCAGACCGTATTATTTAAGGAACAGGTGCCGCTATGGCTGTCCCTAAGAGAAAAGTATCGCCGCACCGTCGCGGAATTCGCCGTTCGCACGATTCGCTGAAGCCGGAAGCGTTCCATGAATGCTCCAACTGCGGTGAACTGAAGCGCCCGCACAATATGTGCCAGGCATGCGGTCATTATAACGGTCGCGAAATTATCGCTGTCGGTCTGTAAGACCGTTTTCAGGAGAACACGCCCATGATCCTCCCGCGTATCGCAATTGATGCGATGGGCGGTGATGAAGGCGTGCGCGTGATGATCGAAGGCGCTGCCGAGGCGCGCCGCCGCCATGACAAGTTCCAGTTTCTGCTGGTTGGTGACGAAACCCGCATCAAGGCCGCGCTGGAACATCATCCGCATATGCGCGGTGCATCTGAAATATTGCACTGCGATGATATTGTCGCTGGTGATGAAAAGCCGACACAGGCTCTGCGCCGTGCCAAGACAACATCGATGGGTCTTGCGGTAAACGCCGTAAAGCAGGGCGCTGCCGGTGCCGCTGTAAGCGCGGGCAATACCGGCGCATTGATGGCGATGAGCAAGCTGGCCTTGCGGACCATGCCAGGGATCGACCGGCCCGCACTTGCTGCGGTTATGCCGACCCTTGAGGATGACGATGTCATCATGCTTGATCTGGGCGCCAATACAGAGGCCGATGCGCGCAATCTGGTGCAATTTGCGATTATGGGTGCAGCCTATTCACGGATTATACTGGGCCGCAGGCCGCGCGTCCGGTTGCTGAATATCGGCACGGAGGAGAATAAGGGGTTTGACCGGCTGCGCGATGCAGCGGCGGAATTGCAGGAGGCAACCGGCCTCGACATGCAGTTTGATGGCTATGTCGAATCGGACAAGATCAATCGCGGCGAAGTGGATGTGGTCGTCACGGACGGGTTTTCCGGCAATATCGCGCTCAAAGCGATTGAGGGTACGGCGCGTTTCGTGACGGATCTGCTGCGCGCTGCCTTTACCAGCTCCATTCGTTCGAAAGTCGGCTTTCTTGTGTCTCGCCCGGCGACCGAACTGCTCAAGCACCATCTTGATCCCAATAACCACAATGGCGCCGTGTTTCTCGGCCTGAACGGCGTGATCGTCAAAAGCCACGGCAGCGCCACTGCTGGCGGTGTTGCGCACGCCGTGACAGTGGCGGCCAAACTGATCGAGGCGAAGCTGACCGACCGGATTACGGCCGATCTCAACGCATTACAGGGCCGGGCAGTGGCCTCGGATACATCGACAGAGTGATACGTTCGGTCATTCTCGGCAGCGGGTCAGCACTGCCCGGAGCTGCGGTGACCAACGCACAGCTTGCAGAGCGTGTCGACACAAGCGACGCATGGATTGTGGAACGCACCGGCATTCGTCAGCGGCATCTTGCCGGTGAGAATGATACCACCTCATCGCTTGCGACCACAGCGGCGCAGCGGGCATTGGCCGCCGCAGGGGTCGATGCGGCCGCGATTGATCTGATCGTGCTGGCGACGGCGACGCCGGACCAGACCTTTCCCGCGACCGCCACTATGGTGCAGAATAATCTGGGCTGTAATGGCGGCATCGCGTTTGATGTGGCGGCGGTATGCTCGGGCTTTCTCTATGCTCTGGGCACCGCGGATTCGATGCTGCGCACCGGCATGGCCAGGCGGGCGCTGGTCATCGGTGCGGAGACATTCAGCCGGATCCTCGATTGGGAAGACCGCACAACCTGCGTCCTGTTCGGTGATGGTGCCGGCGCTATCGTGCTGGAGGCGCAGGATGGAGCCGGGAATGATCGCGGCGTGATTACCACCAAATTACACGCAGATGGCGCGCATAATGAACTGCTCTATGTCGATGGCGGTCCCTCCACCACCGGCACGGTGGGCAAGCTGCGCATGCGCGGACCAGAGGTATTCCGTCACGCGGTTGTCAATCTGGCCAGCGTGCTCAAAGAAACGCTGGCATCGTCGGGCCACACGGCTGACGACATTGACTGGGTCGTACCGCATCAGGCCAATTCGCGTATTTTGGACGCAACCGCACGGAAATTGGGGCTGCCAGCGGAAAAAATCATCGTGACGGTGGACCAGCACGCCAATACTTCTGCCGCCTCGGTTCCGCTCGCATTTGATACCGCCATGCGCGACGGGCGGATTAAACAGAGCGATCTGGTGATGTTTGAAGCGATGGGCGGCGGCTTCACCTGGGGCGCGTCACTGGTGCGTATCTAGCGCGTATCTGGCGCATATCTGGCGAGTGGGCCATAGACCCGTACCGCGCTGCTTGCCCGCAAATATTGCCATTTCATTCAAAACATTGCCGAAGCTGAGGAATTTGCGTAAGAGCCGGGCAGATTTTTCAAAGCTGGGTCGCGCCAGAATTGAGGGGGAAGAGCATGTCGCGTTCCGTAAGCACGTTGACCAGAGCGGATTTAGCAGAAACGATCAATCGCAAGATGGGATTTTCGCGCGCGGAATCGCTGGATATGGTGGAATCCATATTGGCCCATATGTGCGAAGCGATGGGCGACGGGCAGAATGTGAAGATTTCCGGCTTTGGCAGCTTCATCTTGCGTGATAAGAAAGAACGGATCGGTCGCAACCCCAAGACCGGTGTCGAAGTTCCCATTACATCGCGCCGGGTGATGACCTTCCGTGCCAGCCAGTTACTGAAGGACCGTGTCGCCAAAGGAAGTTGACGCGCCCATCAGGAGCCCATCAGGAGGATGTCCATATGAGTGCCCAGTTTAAGGACGGCAAGGAGAACGGTGCGCTTCGGACCATTGGCGAAGTCAGCAAGGCTCTCGGCATTAAATCGCATATTCTACGCTATTGGGAAGAACAGTTCCCGATGCTCGAACCGCTGAAACGCAGCGGTAATCGCCGCTACTACCGGCCCGGCGATGTGGCTCTTATCGAACAGATCAATCAGCTTGTGAATGAAAAAGGCTACACGTTGAAAGGTGCGCGGCAAGTGATGGAAACGGGTACTCCAGAAAGCCCAGACACTTCAGACGCACCAGATGCCCCAGACACTTCAGACGCACCAGACACTTCAGACATGCCCGATATTGAAGATGCCGCAGACACCGGTGACACCTCTCAGGCCGGCTCCGGTAATCGGGACGGCCCCGGTGAGCGGGACGGCTCCGTCTCGGCGCCGGATCTCACTATGCCGCTGGCTGATAATGGCGGGGTGAGCGAATTCTTCGGCACCGCAACGGCGCAGGCCGAGCCGGAGCCGGTCAGCACGATCGTATCGATGCAGGCCGAGCCCGGTCCGGTTGATGATGCGGCTGATGCGGCTGATGCGGCTGATGCGGGGATGCCGCGCGCCGATATCGTGGACCGATTGAAAACCGCACGGGCCAGGTTGGCAGATGCTCTTGCCGTGTGACGCTATTCAGCGGCGACCAGCTCTTCGGCAGCGCCCAGATCGACACTGACAAGGCGCGAGACGCCTTGCTCCACCATCGTCACGCCAAACAGGCGGTGCATCCGGCTCATTGTCACGGCATTATGGGTCACGATGAGATAGCGCGTGTCCGTTTCCCGCGTCATCGCGTCGAGCAGATCACAGAACCGGTCAATATTTGCATCGTCAAGCGGTGCATCGACTTCATCGAGCACGCAGATTGGCGCGGGATTGGTCAGAAACAGGGCAAAGATCAACGCGATGGCGGTCAGCGCCTGTTCTCCGCCCGATAGCAATGTCAGCGACTGCAAGCGTTTGCCCGGTGGCTGCGCGAAAATTTCCAGCCCGGCCTCCAGCGGATCATCGCTGTCGATCAGTGCCAGATGCGCCTGCCCGCCATTAAACAGCCGGGTGAACAGCCGCCGGAAATGTCCATCCACCTGTTCGAATGCCGCGGCCAGGCGCGCGCGCCCTTCGCGGTTGAGGCTTCCGATGGAGCCACGCAGACGGTTGACGGCTTCGGCCAGTTCGGCCTGCTCGACGGCGCTCGAACCGGCGGTTTCCTCCAGCTTGGCGAGTTCTTCCGCGGCAACCAGATTGACCGGGCCGATCCGTTCGCGGCTGGCGGTTAGCCGGTCCAGCTCCTCGCGTTCAAGAGCTGAGCTTTTGACTGTCTGTGCGTCAAATTCAAACCGGCTGGCGAGAATGGGCGGCGGGCAGTGGAAGCGTTCGCCCGATATTCGCGCCATTTCGCTGCGGCGCGCTTCCTCGTTCTCCGCGCGGGCTGTGAGGCCGGCGCGCGCCTCGCGCATTGTGGCGAGTGCTTCATTGGCTTCGGCAAAGGCGCGCTCGGCGATGCGCGCGCTGTCCTGCATCGCTGTGACAGCTGCTTCGGCGGCGGCCAATTCTTTGGTCAGGCGCGCGCGGACCGTATCGCCTTGCTCTATTTCACGGTGAAGCCCCTCGGGCTTGGCGGCGAAAATCGCGCGTTCCTCTGCGATCTCTTCCGACCGGCGGGCCATATCGGACAGGCGCTTGGCGGCTTCGCCCGATCGCGTCTGCCAGTTTGCCATGTCGCTGCGCTGCGCGGCGGTTCGTTCGCGCGCGACGGCCAGCGCCTGATCATGCGCGGCGAGCGCGCCCGTTGCCGCCTGAAGCTGTGCCCGCGCGGCATCATGTTTGGCCTGGATAGCGTCCAAAGCGGCACGTCCCGAGGCGGGATCGGGCAAGGCGCCGCGCCGTGCGGTCGCGGCGGCCAGATCCGCAGCGGCCGCGGCCTGATGCCCGGCCAGATCAGCCTGTGCCGCGTCCAGTTCCTCAATTTTTGCAGTGCGTTGTTCGCGCGCGGCTTCGGCCTGATCGAGGGTGCGCAAGGCCTGCCGTTCGCTTTCGGCCATTTCGCCAATCATCCGCTCGATACTGACCAGATCACGCTGCAGCCTGGTCAGTTCGTCTTGCGCGGATGATTGCTGCGCCGCCGCCAGATCGGTTGCGGCGCGCAAATCGGGCAGGAGCTGTTCCAGCTCCACCCGCCGGTTTTCCGATTCCAGCCGCGCCGCCTCCGCAGCACCTTCGCCGCGCGCGACAAACCCGTCCCACCGGCGCAAATGGCCAGCGCGTGTTACCAGCCATTCGCCCAGCCCAAGCGCGCGCCGATCATCGGTATCGACACAGTGCACCAGAGCAAGCCGGGCGGCGAGCTGCGGCGGACAGCGGGTGACATGATGCGCGAGGCTGTCGCTCACCCGGTCGGGCGCTGCGATGGGCGTATCGGACGCATCAGGCGCGTTTTCGCCAGTCCAGAACCGCCCGTCCTGGCCATCTTCTGGCATACCCACAGGGGCCTTGGCGTCACGGCCCAGCACCGCGGCCAAGGCGCGTTCATATCCCGGTGCGGCACGGATCTGATCGAGCGCGGCGGGCAATCCCCTGCGCTGGGCGCGCTGGCGTTCGCGCGCATCACGGTCGCGGATCAGAGCCGAATATTCGCGGTCCGCTCCGGCCAGTTCCGCTTTGGCTGCGGCAAACGCGCTGGCGGCATCATCGCGCATAGTTTGCAACCGGTGCTTGGCTGCGCGCTTGCTGCCAAGTTCCTTGCGGCGCGCATCAAGCGCCTCGGCCGCCTGTGCGGCTGCCGTCTGTGCGGCGCTGACGGCGGCATCGGGATCCCCGCCCAGCGCCAGATTCTCGCGGGTCCGCTGCTGCCGGTCTGCTTCGCTGTCCAGCCGCGCAATCCGCGATTGGGCCTGCCCGATTTCCGCTTCGGCGACCCGCCATTCCGCCTCCACTCCGGCCTGATCGGCGTTGGCTTTTGCCAGAGCCAGTTCTGCTGCACGCCCTGCGCGTTCTGCCTCTTCCAGAGCGGCGGCCAGCACGGGGCGGCGTGCCTCGTCGCTGATGAGAGATTTCTCATTCTCCGCCAGTTCGCGTTCCAGCCTGGCCAAAGCCGCAGCAGCATCCCTGGTCAGCCGATCTGCTTCTCCGCGGTCGTTTTCAAGCCGGATTTTCTGGCGGTCGAGATCGGCCAGGCGCTGCTCGGCGGCTTCCAGCTGTGCCGTCAGTGCCGCCATGCGGTGCCCGTGCGCGCTGGCATCATCACGGCGGTCAGAGTGTTCCTCGCGCGCGGCGCTCAGGGCCGCAGCGGCATTATGCTGCGCCGTTTGCGCGTCTGCCATCGCCGAATGCGCGGCGGCCACTCTGGCATCGGCGCCGCGCGCTTCCTGACGCGCCGCCTCGGCAGCGGAGGCCGCATCGCGCCACCGGGCAAAGAGCAGCCGTGCCTCGGCCACATTGATCTGGTCAGTGAGCACAGTGTAGCGTTCGGCCTGTTTCGCCTGCCGCCGCAAAGAGGCCATCTGCGTGTCGATACCGGCCATCAGATCTTCGAGCCGCGCCAGATTGGCTTCTGTTTGGCGCAGCCTGCTTTCGGCATCACGGCGGCGCACGTGAAGCCCCGCAATGCCGGCGGCTTCCTCCAGCATCTGGCGGCGTTCCGCGGGTTTGGCGGCAATGACCTGCGCAATCTTGCCCTGACTGACAAGCGCGGGGCTATGCGCGCCAGTGGCCGCATCGGCAAAGGTGAGCGAGACATCCTTTGCCCGGACATCAGTGCCGTTCACGCGGTACGCGCTGCCCGCGCCGCGTTCAATTCGGCGGGTGACGTCAAGCGCCTCGCCATCATTGTCTTCTGCATGCAGGATGACTTCTGCAAAATCGCGCGGCGGGCGGGTTTCAGTGCCCGCGAAGATCACATCTTCCATCCCGCCAGACCGCATGCTCTTGGGTGAATTTTCACCCATCACCCACCGGATCGCTTCCAGCAGGTTAGATTTCCCGCAGCCATTGGGACCCACAACGCCGGTCAGGCCCGGCTCAATGCGCAATTCGGCAGGCTCGACAAAGCTCTTAAAACCGCTGAGCCTAAGCCGTTTTATCTGCACAGAGCCCCCTTAAATGCTGCCGGCACCCCGATAGATTACCCCAGCCGGCGCGAACCGGTTAGCGAGCGCCCGCCTGTTGCAGCAAAGGCTCGATCTGGCTCCAGCTATTGCCGTCCACGCGGTTGCCATTGATGAAGAATGTCGGCGTTCCGGTCACCCCCAGTTCGCGCGACTGGGTATCGGAATTCTGCGCAATCTGCGTGTATTTGGCGGCATCGGCCAGGCAGCTACGCGCCTGGTCACCGCTGATCCCGCGTGCGGAGAAGAAATCGATGAAACCGCCAATTTCGGCGATCCGGACAAGGCGCTGGTCTTCGGGCAAGGTCACCGCTTGCTGGACAGCATCCTGATTGGCGAAAATAGGGGCCAGAACCGCTTGCTGGTTAAAGAAAACCTGATCGGACAATGCGTGAACCCCTTCAGGAGCGCCGCAGCGCACCAATGTCGCCAGTGCCAGATCATGCGGGCCGTGAATCTGGTTGCGCAATTCAAAACTGACGCGGCCGGTGGACACATATTCCGACTTCAGTTCCTCGATGGCTGTGGTCGCAAAATTGGCGCATGTCGGACATGTGAGCGACGCATATTCCATCAGCTTAATCGGTGCATCCGGGTTGCCAACAATATAGCCATCGCTATCGGACACAGTCACCACATCGGTCCAGCTGGTTCCCTCTGGCGCGGCAATTGGTGCAATCGGGTCGCCCGATACCGCGCCTGGTGCCGGTTCATCGCTGCTGCCGCATGCGGCGAGTGTCAGCGTGAGCGGGGCAGCCAGAGCGGCGAGGGCGAAAATGCGGAATGTCGTCATGATCTGTATCGGTCCTTGTCAATCGCGGCGAATGCTATCGCAAGCGGGTGTCAGCGGGAAGGCCGCTATTGCCCGCGGCTATAACACTATCCACAGCCTGTCCCAAGAATTTTCCCCAAGACAGCGTTCAGCAACCAAAGCACGTGTGTTGTTAGTATTTTGCCTCCAGCAGCGGACCCAACGCTTGCCAGCTATGCACGCCTTCCAAAGCCGCGCCATCGATCGCGAAGCTGGGCGTGCCGCTGATCCCGAACTCGGCGAAATCAGCCTCTGTATTGGCCAGCAATACCGGCACGCGGGTATCATCATTCAGGCAGCTATCCACTTCGATCCGTGAATATCCGCGCATTTCCATCATCTCGTAAAAGCCCAGCGCGCTGGCCATCAAACGGCGTGATGCGGCATCGCCGCGCGACCACATGGCGCGCTGCGCCGCGGTTGAATTGCGCCCTTTTTCGAGCCAGACCGGTTGCCGGGCCATGAACATGGTATGGTTCTGGACGAATTTGCTGCTGTCACCGCACTGGGCGAGCATGGTGACAGCCAGATCAACCGGATTGCGGATGATTGAGCGGACATCGCGCTTCAGATTGCCCGGACCGACATAGGCGAGTTGCAGCACGGCCTCGCTGTCTTTTTCAAATGTGGCGCAATGCGGGCACGTATAGCTGACAAATTCGGTGAGCGTGACCGGCGCGTCATCCTTGCCCACCACCATTGCGCGGTCGGTCTGAACGACATTTATGTTCCAGTTATTGATCGCAGCGATCGACAGCGCAGCTATGATAGTGACCGCGCTGATGCGCCCCAGTGCCGTATGCCTCATCATGATTTAATCCATCTTCTCATCATCATCTCCCAAACTGCGGGCCAGCGATTCCAGTACCGTACGCAGTTCGGGATCACCAATATCGCGCAGACTTTCACCCAGTTCCATTGGGATCGGTTTGAGCGATGGCGGTGATTTGGGTTTTTGGGTATCACCGGGCGGCTTAACCGCTCCTTGCCGGATTTTCACCCGCGCCACCGCCTGATATCCGAAGAAGCGGTTCACCCGATCCATAATTTCAGGGATAACATGCTGGATCAGCGGTGCATGGGCCGGCAGCACGACCAATTGCAGAATGCCGTCTTCCTTCTCGCCCGGCGGAAAACGGATGGCTTCGGGCGCGCAGACTTTGGCGTGGGTGGGGCCAACAATTTCGGGCCACCGGGTCACAACATTGGATTGGACAAAGCCGAACCGGCGAAACGCCGTGCGCCCGATTTGCGGCATCAGGTCAGAAATGGCTTTCGCCGGGCCGCCGCGTGCACGCTGCCATTCGCGGCCCGCTTTGGGTTTTCCTGTGCCCGCAGCTTCCTTGCGTGTTGTGGGTGTTTTGGGGGTACCGCGTTCCATTATGCTGCCGCTCATGGCATAGGCTCCGCGTGCCGACTAGCCCCGAAAATATCGCAGCCACCGCCGCGCCCATCCTGCTCGCGTGGTATGATGCCCATGCGCGCAGCCTGCCGTGGCGCGCGCCGCCCGGAACGCCTCCACCTGATCCTTACCGCGTGTGGTTATCCGAAGTGATGCTGCAGCAAACGACTGTGGCGGCAGTGAAGCCCTATTTCAGCAAATTCACTGCGCGCTGGCCGGATATGGCGGCTCTGGCCGCCGCACCGGAAGAGGATGTGATGGCCGCATGGGCGGGGCTGGGCTATTATTCGCGCGCCCGCAATCTGGTGAAATGCGCGCGGGCGGTGGCCGAAATGGGCGCCTTCCCGCAAACAGAGGCCGAGCTGATCAAACTGCCCGGACTGGGCGCCTATACTGCTGCGGCGATTGCGGCGATTGCCTTTGGCCAGCGCGCAGTCGTGGTCGATGCCAATGTGGAGCGGGTGGTATCGCGCCTGTTTGCGATAGATGCGCCATTGCCCGGATCGCGCAAGCAAATACGGCGCGAGACGGACAGTATCACGCCGGATCAGCGCGCAGGCGATTTTGCCCAGGCGATGATGGATCTGGGATCGGGCATTTGTACCGCGCGCGATCCCAAATGCCTACTCTGCCCGCTTCGGTCCGCGTGCACCGCCCACGCGGCAGGCGATCCGGCGCGGTTTCCCGTCAAAGCGGCCAAGACGGCCAAACCGGTCCGCCAAGGGACCGCCTATTGGATCGAACATTGCGGGCAGGTATGGCTGGAAACGCGGCGCGGCACCGGCATGCTTGGCGGGATGCGCTGTTTGCCCGGTGATGGCTGGCATGCGGGCGGAAACGGGTGTGGCCCGCCGCCGCTGGACTGTGAATGGCATGCGGTTGGTCTGGTGCGCCACAGTTTCACGCATTTCGCTCTGGAGATGACGGTGCAAAAATGTGCGGTGAACACGCCTGATATCGGCCGCGACGGCGAATGGTGGCCGATTGTCGATATCGCCCGGGCAGGATTGCCGACCCTGTTTGCAAAGGCCGCGCAGCTGGTCGCGGCAGAGGTTTAGATAATCCCGCCGCCAATACTCAGACGGACGACCGCGATAAGGCCCACGATCAGGCAGAAATTGCGCCCGCTATTGCTGGAGGATAACGCGCCCAGAACCACGCCGATCCCAATCAGCGGCAGCGCCAGCCAATTGGCCCAGCCAAGAAACGGGATGGTCGCCGGGATGACGATAATGAGCGAGATGATTCCGGTGAGAAACGATACTATATTCAGCATGTGTATTATGTAGATAGGGCACTGTCCGTTTTCAAGTCTGGAAAACCTGCAATTGACCGTTCAGTTTCGATCCCCCACAAAGTCGATGAACAAAGTTTCGAAAGAGGATTTTCCTATGGCTTTTCGTGATTTTTCTGCCGCTGGCGCTGATATGGCTGTTTCGCGCCGGTCGCTGATGCGCGGCGGCGCCTGGCTGTCGGCGGGTGCGGCGATGTCTGGTCTGCCGCTTGGCAGTATGGCGCTGGCGCATGATGTGAGCGGCGATTTCCCCAATATCGCTGCGATGGTGAAACGCTATCTCGACAGCAAGAAAGTTGCCAGTCTGCTGGTGACACTGGGTAGCGGGCAGGAGGATCACGCGCATAGTATCGGCGGCGGCACTTTGTCGCTCGGCAGCAGCATGGCGGTGGATGAAAATTCGCTGTTCCGCATTTATTCCATGACCAAGCCGGTCACCGGCATGGCGACGATGATGCTGATCGATGACGGCAGGCTGAGCCTGGACCAGCCAGTGAGCGAGATTCTGCCCGCTTTTGCCAATATGCAGGTGATGGCCGATCCATCGGGCCCGCTGGATGATACCGTACCCGCTGATACAGCGATCACGATCCGTCATCTGCTGACCCATACCGCTGGTCTGGGCTATATAATCTCCGATAATGCTGCCCTTGCCAAGGCATTTGCCGATCGGGGTCTGGTCGGCGGACGGGTCAGCCGCCTTCCCATTCCGGGCCTACCCGAGGTGACCCCTGCGCCCAATTTGGAAGTCTGGGCCGACCGGCTGGCGACATTGCCGCTGGTCGCGCAGCCGGGCACGCAGTGGATTTATTCTGCCAGCCTCGATTTGCTGGGCCGCGTCATCGAAGTTGCATCGGGTATGGGCTTTGAGGAATTTCTGAAAGCGCGCATTTTTGACCCATGCGGCATGGACAGTACATATTTCACGGTACCGGCGAGCGAAACCGGGCGGCTGACGACCAATTACGGCGTGGTAAACGGCCTGACACTGCCGATTGATGGCGGCGCCAATTCGATCTTCACCGATGCGCCGGGCGTACCATCGGGGGGCGGCGGACTGGTCAGTTCGGCCAAGGATTATGACCGTTTCCTGCGGATGTTGCTCGGCTATGGATTGCTCGATGATACCCGCGTGATGGGCGAGAATGCCGTGCGCGTTGGCACGTCCAACTTGCTGCCCGATGGGGTTGATACCAGCGGCACCTGGATCGCCGGACAGGGGCACGGCGCGGGCGGGCGCGTGGTCGGCCAGCAATATGGCTGGGGCGGGGCCGCGGGTACGCTGGCCAGCATCGATTACGGCCTCAACCAGCGGATCGGTCTGTTCACCCAATATATGCCCGCAGAAGCCTATCCGATCCGGACCGAATTTATGGCCGCGATAGAGGCGGATTTGAACGCAATGGCTCCGGCCTGACCGCAGCTATCAGAGGCATATTATGCAGGCATTTACCGGATCGCGGCTGGACCGTGCGGATGCTATACGCGCCGATCCCGCCGCGTTGGCGGAGCTCACCAATTGGCGGGCCAAGCTGCTCAGGCTGGACGGGCTGATGCCGCATGTCAGCAGCCAGAATACGCTGGAATGGGGCACGCTGGCCGATGCGGCGGAAGATGCAGAGCTGGTGTTCCTTGGCCTTGATACAGACGAAAGCGGCACTGCCAAACCCTGCTTCGCGGCTGTTCCCGCGCAGGGCGATGCCAGCCCGCGCATGGCCAATCCGCGCCTGTGGGGATTGATGGCGACGCTCACCCCCGATGATCTGGCGATCTATGGCGGCGCGCGCAGCATTGTCGATTGGCATGCGCGGCACCGGTTCTGTGCAGCCTGCGGCGGCGCGGCCGTGATCGCGAAAGGCGGCTGGCAGAGGAGCTGCACGCGCTGCGGCGCGCAGCATTTTCCGCGGACCGATCCGGTCACGATCATGCTGGTCGAGCATGACGACACGCTGTTGCTCGGCCGCGGGCTCGGCTGGCCGGACAAAGCCTATTCCGCGCTCGCCGGTTTTGTCGAACCGGGCGAAAGTATCGAGGAAGCCGTGGCCCGCGAAGTTTTTGAGGAATCGGGTATAGTCGCGCGCGAAGTGCAGTATATCGCCAGCCAGCCGTGGCCGTTCCCCGCGCAATTGATGATGGGCTGCACCGCGATTGCGGACAATACCGATATCACTCTCGATACAACCGAGCTGGCCGATGCGCGCTGGTTCACCCGCGCCGAAGTGCAGGCCGCGATGGATGGTGATGCCGATGCCATAATGACTGCGCCGCCGAAACAGGCGATTGCGAACCATCTGCTGCAATGGTGGCTGGATAAGGGCACCGCATAATGGGTGCTGCGTGACAGTGCGCCCGCGCCAAATGACCATCGACATCTATTCCGATGTCATGTGCCCGTGGTGCATCATCGGCTACGGCCAGCTGCAGAAAGGGCTGGCGCTGCTGGCGGGAGAAATTGAGGCGCAAATCCGCTGGCACCCGTTTGAACTCAATCCCGATATGGCCGCAGAGGGCGAGGAACAGGCCGCGCATATAGCGCGCAAATATAACCGCACGGCGCAGCAAACGCAGGCGGTGCGCGGCCAGATGAAAGCCGTGGCCGAGCAGGCCGGTGTCTCATTGGAATATACCGGCGAAACGGGTGCAGAAGGCGAAGCGCCGCCCGCGATGATGTGGAACACTTTTGACGCGCATAAGCTGCTCACTTGGGCGCTGGAAAGCGCCAGCGCTGCGCGGCAGACGCAGCTTAAACTCGCTTTGTTCACTGCCCATTTTAATCACCGCCGCACAATCGGCCAGCGCAGTGTTCTCCTCGATATAGCCGAGGAAAACGGTTTTGACCGTTCGGCGGCAGAGGCAATACTGGACGATCCCGAAATTGCAAACCGCGTGCGGATGGAGCAGGCCCAGGCGCATGATTTGAACATCACCGGCGTCCCCGCGATGATCGTAGAGGGAAAAATGCTGATCCCCGGTGCGCAAGCGCCCGAGATTTATGCCAATGCACTTCGGCGGGTGGCAGCGAAGTTTCCGGCTTGAAGAATTGTTCAGAGTCTGGGTACAGCCCCCAGCGGATGACCCGCTGACCAATCCTTGCCCATCGTCATGTCGCCAAAACGACGCATTACAGCCGAAAATAATGCATAGAGCTCTTCCACTCCCGTTTGAACTTTGATTAGCTAAAGGCTCTATAGCAGCCGGTTTTTACGCCATCGCCTATCGGTGGCGGGGCGAGACGGTCACATTTCCTATCGCGGGATGGACAGTGCCGCCCAGCACCGGCTGGCAGCCTAGATAGCCCTTCCCCCTGGGAAAGGGTTGGGATGGGGGTAGGGCGGCAGCGATATGGGAGACCCCATCAGCTCTGAACCGCCATTAGCACTGAACCCCCACCCCCGACCCCTCCCCACGGGGAGGGGGGATTTAAGCGCGCCGGTTTCACGAGATTTTGCCCATGATTTTTGCGCTGGCTGCACCACCGCAACCGATATTTCCTACACCGCCCTGACACGCTATTGCAGCGCGGTTCTTTCCCATTGTCAGTTCCGTTTTTAATCACTGCGCCGTGCTTGCGGGCAGGAGCCACCAAAAGTCACACACCGCCTGCATGAAAGGTCACACGCATTTGTCACTTATGCTCTTTAAGAGGCTCCAAATATTGGAGAAACTGCGAAAAGTCACACTCCCGAAATATTGCCGGAGCGTCCCTTTCCAACAGGGGTACCCGGCATTTCCTATTCGCAAAGGCGCCTCAATTGAACGGCAGCAACCGAAATATCAGCCGCTAAACCAGCCCCAGTTTCCGTAGCTTGTTATGCAGTTTGCCCGGCAAGACATCGCCGGTTTGTGCATCGGGCGCGAGATCGGCGGGGGCTTTGTCTTCCTCCAGATAACGCCAGCCCTGATGCGCACGTTTATAGCGGGCCTCGACCAAAATCAGGCGCGGTTCGAGGATGATATTCCAGCGCCCATCCTGCTGCTGGCGAAATTCCATGATCGGGCTGCGCGCGCAAATCGAATGATCGTGAATCCAATACAGCGATCCGCCTTTCATCTCCTCGTGCCGTTTGGGCAGATAGCGGGTCGTCATCACCGCGCCCTGCGGCTGGCTTTCCAGCCATGCGCGAAGCGTGTGGATGCTCTCGCTGCGATAGGCGATCTTGGTAATACAGAGCGGCATTAAGCAGCCACGCCCGACACGACAGCGAGGCCAAGAAATGCGAAAAAGCCCATCGAATCGGTAATCATGGTGACGAACACCGAACTGGCGAGCGCCGGATCCTGTTTCAGCCGCTCAAACATGACCGGTACTAGCACGCCGGCCAGCCCCGCAGTGATAACGTTAATGAGCATGGCGAGAGCGATCACGCCGCCCAGCATCGGGCTGAAAACCAGCGCAGTGGCAGCGCCCACCAACAGGGCGATCGTCACGCCATTCAGGGCGGCCACGCGGAACTCGCGCCACAAAATCCGCATCGTGTTGGCTTCGGTCAGCTGGTTCATCGCAATCGCGCGCACTGATACCGCCATTGTCTGGGTGCCTGCATTGCCCCCGATACTGGCGACAATCGGCATCAAGACCGCCAGCGCGACCAGTTTTTCAATCGCCGCCCCGAATGCGGCAATAATCAGGCTGCCAATCAGGGCGGTACCCAGATTGGCAACCAGCCAGCGGATGCGTGACCCATAGGCCGCGCGGATCGGTTCGTTAATATCGCCTTCGCCCGCGCCCGACATCAGCAGGGCATCCTCGCTCGCTTCCTCGGAAATGATGTGGACCACATCATCGACAGTCATTTGCCCGACCAGACGCCCGCTTTCATCCACCACGGCGGCGGAAATAAGCGCGTATTTCTGGAACATCAGCGCGACCTCTTCCTGATCCAGCGTCACCGGAACCAGCGTCTGATCGCGCTTCATCACATCGGCGAGGGCGATGTGGCGGGGGGTCCGCAATATCCAGCTGAGCTGGCAAGTGCCGACCGGATGATGCCCGGCATCAACCACAAACACTTCGTAAAAATCATTTGCCAGATTTGACCCGGAATTGGCGTCATCACGCAGAAAATCAATCAGTCCGCCGACGGTCATATATTCAGGAACCGCCACGACGTCGCGGCTCATCAACCGGCCGGCGGTTTCCTCCGGATAGGCGAGCGCGCTTTCAATCGCGACCCGGTCATCATCATCCAGTTCAGCCAGAATGGCCTGCTGGTCAGCCAGGTCCAAATCTTCAATCAGCTGGACAGCATCGTCATTATCAAGCTGCTCCGCGATGGATGCGACGGCCTCTGCCGGCAGTGCTTCCATCATGGTTTCGCGGACATAATCATTGAGTTCGGCGATCACATCGCTCGACATCAAATCAGTGATCGCAATCGCCAGATCGCGGCGTTCATCGCTGTCGCACAATTCGAACAGATCGGCGATATCGGCCGGGTGGAGCGGTTCGACGAGAGCGTACACCGCCCCGTTATCGCCGCTTTCCAGCAAATTACGCACCGATCGTACATATTCTGCTTTCAGGGTGTTTTCTTCATCCAGCCGTTCATCATCAATCCGGTCGTCCGGACGCACATATTCCTCGGCTGGTTCACCGGCGCGCATCAGATCATCATCGAGATGGGAATTGTCCGCCATAGCGTTCGTCTAGGCGGGTGGGGTTGAAAAGCAAGGCTGCACTCGCTGCGATGGATCGGGGGTATAGGGGCAGAGCGGGTGACATTGCCGCGTCAATCCCTATACAGCGCCCATATTGGTAATTTATAGTTAGGAGATTCCCCCAATGGCTGATCAAAAACTTACTCTCACACTCGAAACCGGTGATGTGGTTATTAAAATGCGCCCCGATCTGGCGCCCGGCCATGTGGCCCGGATAACCGAACTTGTCGGCGAAGGGTTTTATGATGGGGTGGTCTTCCACCGCGTCATTCCAGGCTTCATGGCGCAGGGCGGCTGCCCGAACGGCACCGGCATGGGGGGCAGCGACAAACCTGACCTGAAAGCGGAATTTAACGCAGAACCGCACACCCGCGGTACTTGCTCGATGGCGCGCACCCAGGTTCCAGACAGCGCCAACAGCCAGTTCTTCATCTGTTTTGACGATGCACATTTTCTTGATGGCCAATATACGGTGTGGGGCCAGGTCGAAAGCGGCATGGATTTGATTGACGGTCTGCCTGTGGGTGAACCACCGGCGGCGCCAGGCAAAATCGTCAGCGCGGCGGTATCCTGAGTGTGATTGCGGGATAGGGTGATGATCCGCCTGTTTGTGGGGCTGCTCGGCGCGGCGATGCTTGGCGGCTGTATCACGCCCTATCCCGACATTACCCAATCGCGCAGTCCGTGCCGGTCTGAACCGGGCGGATGGTGTGATTTTGTGCGAGAGGCGGCGGCAGAAAGCTACGGCTATGCCATGCTCAGCAGCAACGCGTATCAGGATGAGGATCGCTATACTGATCTGCCACCGCTATTTCTGGAACGCGAAAATTCGGACAATAATGCAAGCGGTCTCGCCTATTCAGTGTTTGACCGCCATGCCGTATCGGGGGGTGAGCGCGGCCCGCTATTGGCACGAATTATTGCCTTTCGCGGCACCGAATTCGGCTCAAGCAGCGACATATTTTCCGGCTCTCTGGGTGACCGCCAACGTGACGGCGCGCGTATGGCCTATGCTGCAGAGCGTGCGCATCTCAATTCTGAAAATTACTCGGACATCCCGATTGAAGTGACTGGCCACTCGCTGGGCGGGGCGCTGGCAACGCAAATATCCATCGATAATCCCGGCGTAAGAGCCTTTGTGTTTAACACTTCGCCATTTTTTGCAGGTGACCCTGCGATGGGTGATGCGGACCGGCTGGCTGTCTCTGAACGCGGCGAATTTCTGCGCGTGTTGCGCCGTTACAAGGCGCCGCCTGCTGCCAATGTGTTGGTGATCAACTGCAATCCTTCGGCCAGCGCCGGTTCCAAGCACAGCATCCGCAAACTGGCTGACTGTCTTACGTGGATTGCTGCCTATAATGACAGCTATGCTTTGGCTGCAATCGCGCCAAACGGAATTGCCAAACCCGAAGTGGAATGCGGCGAAGCGGACAAGGTGCATCCCGGCATGGTGAAACCGGGCAGGACGGTCGCCGGCGGCGTGGCCGAAACCGGTCATTGCATGCACGCACCTAAAGCGGCGCGGCAGCCGGGCTGAGCCGGTCTGGGACCAGCCTACAGCCCCGCGCTAACCAGCCAATCATGAAACAGGCGCACCGGGCGCGATTCGAGGGCCTGCGGTTTGCACACGAACCAATAGCTATACGGGCTTTCTACCTCTGTATCGAACAAATGCGCGAGCCGGTTATCGGCCGCGCGCTTCATATGGTCGTCATGCATGATTGCGATGCCAAGCCCCTGGGCGGCTGCCTCCAGCATCAGCTGACCCGAATCATAATGGTCAATTGCTGCTGGCTCCATCGCCTCCAGCCCCAGCGCGTGCTTCCACGCTTCGAAACTGGCGGGCAGCTCGTTGTGGATCAGGAAGGTCTGTTTGGCCAATGCATCAAGATCAGGCTCCTGGCCCAGAAGTTTCGCCGTCTCGCGGCTGCAGATCGCGTGGACGCGGTTGTAATCAAGCCGGATCGCATGAAATGCCGTATCGGGACCGCGCGACAGGATAATCGCTGCATCCAGTGTATCGCCAACCCGGTCTTCCAGATGGGGCCCGGTATCGATATCTATGTGAAGCAGCGGATGGCGTTTGCGCAGCTCTCCCAGACGCGGGAACAGGCGCTGGCTACCAAACAGAGGCAGCACACCCAGCCGCAGGCGCAACAATGACAGGTTCTCCGACTGGTTCTCAATCGCCATTGATAACGCGTCGAGATGCGGGGCGATTGCTTCGTGAAAGGCCTGCCCTTCGTCTGTAAGGCTCATCGCCTGTTTGGCGCGGGTAAACAGCTTCTTGCCGGTGAATTCCTCAAGATTGGCAATTCGGCGTGACAAGGCGGACGGACTGAGCGCGAGCTCTTCCGCCGCTGCTCGCGCAGAACCAAGGCGCACAGTGCGCATGAAGGCTTCCAGCGCACGTAATGGCGGCAACCGTCTGATGGGCATCACTTACTCCTTACGCATTCAACGCGCGGAGCTATGATTGGTTGCAGAAAATCGAATGCTACCGAGCCAATTTAGTCAGAACTTGCATCATCCATTCGGGCGGGCGGGTGCAGGCGCATACGTTTGACATGTGTTTCATCAGCAGCGGTGATTTCGATGTGCCACCCGCTTGGATGCTTGATCATCGCGCCTACTGGCGGCACCTGTTCCGCAAGCACGAACGCCAGGCCGCCCAAAGTATCGACAGATTCCTCGACTTCGGCAAGCTGCGGATCGACCATATCGGCGACATCGTCAAGCTCGGCGCGCGCATCACAATCCCACATCCCGTCCCCTATGGGAGAGATCAGCTCTTCGGGAACATCATCATGTTCATCCTCAATCTCGCCGACGATTTCCTCGACCAAATCTTCAATCGTGATCACCCCGTCAGTGCCGGAAAACTCATCCACCACAATCGCCAGATGCACGCGCCGGGCGCGCATATCGGCGAGAACGTCCAAGGCCCCGCGCGACCCCGGAACATAGATTGGCTGACGCATCAGCGTCGTCCAATCCTTGGGCGGTTTGGCCTTCGTGGCGAGGAAGGGGAACACGTCCTTGATGTGGATCATACCGATCACATGGTCCAATTGATCCCGGTATACGGGCATGCGCGAATGGCCATTCTCGGAAAAACTTGCGATCAGTTCGGCCCATGTCGCCTCGGCGGGCACAGCGATGATCTCGCCGCGCGGAATGGCAACGTCATCCGCATCATGCTCGCTGAAATGGAGCAAATTGCGCAGCATCTGCCGCTCGACGCCCGACAGGTCACCATTGCCAGGTGCGGTTTCATCATCAGCGGGATGGTCATCTTCGTGCTCGTCAATTGCATCTTCGAGCTGTTCGCGCAGCGAACGGTCGGTCCTGAAAAACCGTCTGATGGCGGGCAAGAACCCGCTCCTACTGTCCGGGTCTCCGGCGGGGGTGTCGATGTCGGGCATGGCCCTTATTGGGTACTCCTATGCATAGATGCGATATCGCGATCCCCATAGGGATCAGCAATTCCCATAGACGCAAGCGCGGCAATCTCCAACGCTTCCATTGCATCGGCATCCTGTGGCGATGGTTCGTGATCATACCCGGCCAGATGGAGCAACCCGTGAATGATCAGATGGGCCGCGTGCTCGCCCAGAGGAAGGGATTTCTGCGCTGCTTCGCGCGCGCAGGTTTCATGGGCCAACGCCAGATCGCCCAGCATTACCGGCGGGCCATCAGGAGATAATGCCTTTAATTCACTGCGGGTAAGCATCGGGAAAGACAGCACATTGGTCGGCTTGTCCTGGCGGCGCCATTCAAGGTTGAGCGCGTGCATTTGGGTGTCGGATGTGAACAGCAGGCTGGCACAAAGGCGCTGATTGCCCAATTCCGGCGCAGCTTTCGCAGCGGCCGCAGCGGCCTTGAGCGAGAGCACATTCCAATCCGCTGGCGGCCAATCCTCTATATCGATGTCCAAATTCATCGTTCGGACTGCCCGCGCTTACGCACCGGGCCCTTCATAGGCTTCGACAATTTTTCCAACGATCGGATGGCGCACGACATCGGCGACGGTAAAACGGGTTGTTCCGATGCCGTCAACATTCTCAAGCCGGCTGACCGCATCGGCAAGGCCGCTCATTCGGTCGCCGCCGGGAATATCGACTTGCCGGGGATCACCGCACACCACCATCCGGCTGTTTTCACCGAAACGGGTGAGAAACATTTTCATCTGTTCCTTGGTGGTATTCTGTGCCTCGTCCAGAATGATAAAACTGTCCGCCAGCGTCCGTCCGCGCATGAACGCTATGGGCGCGATTTCAATCTCGCCGCTGGCGATCCGGCGTTCGACCTGTTCGGGCGGCATGCAATCGAACAAGGCATCATATAGGGGGCGCAGATAGGGATCGACCTTGTCCTTCATATCGCCGGGCAGAAAGCCGAGTTTTTCCCCAGCCTCCACCGCGGGGCGCGACAGGATCAGCCGCTGCACGCTGCCGGTGATGAGCTGCGATACCGCCTGTGCCACCGCGACATAGGTTTTACCGGTACCGGCCGGGCCAAGCGCAAAAATCACATCCTCGCGTGCCAATTGCCGCATGTATGAGGCTTGCATTTTCGACCGCGGCACAATGGTTTTGCGCCGCGTCCGGATCATGATGGGCGGGGCATTTTTGTCCGCATTGACGATACCTTCCAGCACCGGCTCGTTCGACATGGCGATGACGCTTTCAATCGCCCCGCTATCCAGATCCTGGCCTTCGGCAAGCCGGTCATACAGCGATCGCAGCACGTCGCGGGCGCGCGCTACGCTGTCCTCCGGCCCTTCCAGATGCAAAGTGTCTCCGCGCGCTGAGATGAAAATGCCCAACCGGTTTTCGATCTGCACCAGATTGGCATCAAACTGCCCGAATAAAGGAACCAGCAATGATTGGTTTTCAAAATTCATGTCGAGCTGCGCCCGGCGGATTTCCCGCTGCGGGACGGGGGAGGGCGAGAAGACCGGCTTGCCGGCAGAGGTGGGTTTTCTTCCCATGCGGTTTAAAATGTGCCTTTCATTACTGAACCGTAATGTAGTCACGCGAATTGAACTGGCAAGCGTGCGCAGCCCCTTACGCCAGGAAAAAATCGTGCAGTTGCCGTGAAAAGAGGATGATCGCTATGGCGAGATCAGCCGTCCGCCCAGCGATTGCTGCCCGGCTTGGATTAACTCTGCTGTCACCAAGTCGCCGATCGCGACATCACCGGTAAAATGGACCGATTGGAGCCACGGTGATTTGCCCAGCCATTGCCCTTCCCGCTTGCCTTTGCGTTCGACCAGCACTTCGCAGGTTTTGCCAATGCTGGCATCATTGAAGGCCTGCTGGTCTCGGCGGAGCGACGCCTGCAGGCGCTGCAGGCGTTCATCCATAACCTCGAGCGGAACTTGATCGTCCATCGTTGCAGCAGGTGTGCCGGGACGAGGGGAGTATTTGAAGCTGTAGGCCTGTGAATAACGGACTTCATCAACGATCGCGAGTGTGTCTTCAAACTCCGCATCGGTTTCACCCGGGAAGCCGACAATGAAGTCCCCCGATAACGCCAGATCAGGCCGTACAGCGCGAAATCGCTGGAGCAGTTTGAGGTAGCTTTCCGCAGTATGGCTGCGGTTCATTGCTTTCAAAATCCGGTTGTTGCCGCTTTGCACCGGCAGATGCAGATAGGGCATCAGCTTGGAAATTTCGCCATGCGTCTCGATCAGCGCGTCATCCATATCGGCGGGGTGGCTGGTGGTGTAACGGATGCGCGCGAGGTCAGGAATGGCGGCAATCGCGCGGATCAGGCCCGCCATGCCCAGGCTGCGGCCCCGATCATCTTCGCCCGTCCAGGCGCTGACATTCTGGCCCAGCAAAGTGATTTCCTTTGCGCCAGCCTCCACCAGCATTTTTGCTTCATCCACCAATGCCGCATAGGGGCGCGAAATTTCCGCGCCGCGCGTATACGGCACGACGCAATAGGTGCAGAATTTATCGCACCCTTCCTGGATGGTCAAAAACGCTGAGGGCGCCGATTTGCGGCGCTGCGGCAATGCGGAAAATTTCGCATCGGCTGGCATGTCGGTATCGGTCGAGCGTTTGCCGGATACCGCATTATCGATCATCGCGGGCAGACGGTGATAGGCCTGCGGCCCGACAACCATCGACACGGCGGGGGAGCGGGCCATGATTTCCTCACCCTCTGCCTGCGCAACGCAGCCCGCCACCGCGATCATCGGCGCTTTTTTCTGGGTCTTGCCCTTGGTCAGGCGGCCAATATCCGAATAGACTTTCTCGGCTGCCTTTTCGCGGATGTGGCAGGTGTTGAGCACGACCAGATCGGCATCTTCGCCTTCGGCGGCCTCGGCGATACCTTCTTGCTGCAGCATCTCGCCCATCCGCTCTCCGTCATAAACATTCATCTGGCAGCCGAAGCTTTTGACGCGGTATGTTTTGGGGGCAGCTGTCTGTTTCATCGCCGCGCCTATAGCGAAGCCGCTGCGTTTTCCCAACATGCAATAATGGCGGCGCGTTCAGCGGCTAAGGGGCTGCGCGTCTTGCCCCGCGCCATGCGCGCACATCCCCTGAAAATTTCATCACGATATCTCTGGCTTCTTGGACTCTCTTCTTGCGCGTAGGCTCGGTTCTGGCCGACACCACATGTTGTGCGGCCATCCGTCGCTTACCGGGTGTCAGTGCGTCCCATGACGCTGCGAACGCCCGATCATTTGCGAGTTCCTGTTTAAGAGCATCAGCTATCTCGACATGATTTTGATCAGCGATGGTGAAGCGCACATCGGCGATATCGCCCACACTCAATTGGGCAGATTTGCGTATCGCCGGGGCGACGATCAGATAATGGCGGCCATCCCCAGCAGGAAGAAAGGCATTGGCAATCGGGATATCGGCGATTTCGCCTTCGACGCGCAGTCTCGGGAATTTTTCGAACGGCAGCTGTTGTTTGATACGACCGGGCAGAAATATCACATGGTACCAGATCTTCCGCTCTTTACCGACTCCGGACATTTCGATTTCGGCCGAAAATTCATATTCGTACATGGCTAAAGATTGGCGGTGTCATGCGAGGTGCGCGTGGCTGATGCATGTGTATCGCCCGCATCCCTTGGTGCAGCATAGCGCACTGGCACCACATCATGTTTGAACGCACGCAAGGGCTGGCCCAAGCTGGTCAGCAAGGCGGCCTCAATCGCTGCGCGTGCACGGGCACCAATCGCCTTGCGGCCGCGGAATTCTTCGGGGCTGAACGGTTCAAGAAAATGCAGCCGCAATTCAAATGTCCCCTTGCGGCCCAATACACGCTTGGCATTGTTCATCCCGCTTTCATCCCCGACCCAGCCAATTTCCTCGCCGACATCGATGCCGTAATCAATCAAAACGGGCTGAACCAGTACGCCGGGCGGGGGAGGCTCCAAAACGCTGAGCATCGAAGTTTTGAACGGCAGCAGCGACTGCCCATCGGTGGTGGTGCCCTCTGGGAATACGGTAACAGACCAATTATCCGCCAGCGCCTCGCGCAGCAGGTTAATCTGATTGGCCACGCCCAGACGGTTTTCCCGTTTTACAAAAACAGTCCGGTTGAGGCGGCAGAGCCAATTGATCAGCGGCACATCGCTCAATTCGGCTTTGGCCACGAAAGCGGTTCCGCTGGCGCCGGCGAGCGAGAGAATATCGAGCCACGACACATGGTTGGCCACGAAAAACACATCGCGGCGCAGCGGCGTGCCGATCTTTTTGACGCGCGCCCCGCAAATTCGCCCGGCATAACGCAGAAACAGCATGGGAAAAGGCGAACCATATTTAAAGATGCGATATAGATAATGCAGTGGGACGCACACTATCAGCAGCCCGGCCAAACCGGCTGCCCGCACAGTCAACCGAAACCAGCCACGGATCGACAGCGGAGTATGTTCGCCGCGTTCCGCCGCATCACGAAGCGCCGGGCCCATCAGGCAGACTTGTCTTTCTCGCGGCCAATTTTGACCCCGTAAAGCTCCATCCGGTGATCAACCAGCCGGTAACCGAGCTTTGCGGCAATTACTTTCTGCAATGCCTCAAGTTCCGGATCGACAAATTCGACCACATCTCCGCTTTCGACATCAATCAGATGGTCATGATGGGCCTCAGGCGCCGCTTCATACCGTGCCCGGCCATCGCCGAAATCGTGCCGGTCCAGAATGCCGGCCTCTTCAAACAGGCGAACCGTACGGTATACTGTTGCGATCGAGATTTTGGTGTCGATGGCGGATGCCCGTTCATGCAGCAGTTCAACATCGGGGTGATCATCGCTTTCCGACAGAACCCGCGCAATTACCCGGCGCTGTTCGGTAATCCGCAAGCCGCGCTCGGCACAAAGCTGTTCCAAGTCGATACGTTGGTTCACATTCATCCCCAATTGCATAGCGCCCCAGACCCATAGAGGGGAGGGGCGCTATTCTCAAGACAGGCACGGCAGTTATCTGCCGCAGTCCATATATCACACTTCTTTTTTGCGGCGGCCCCGTTTCTGGCCCGGTTTCCGGCCAAGACCGATTTTCTTCGCCAGTTCCCGGCGTTTTTCCGCATAATTGGGGGCAACCATAGGATAATCGGCAGGCAGGTTCCAGCGGGCGCGATACTGTTCTGGTGTCATGTCGTAATTGGTACGCAGATACCGTTTAAGCATTTTCAACTTGGTACCATCTTCCAGACAGACGATGTAATCAGGTTTGATGGATGCGCGGATCGACACGGCTGGCTCTGGCACTTCTTCAACAGGGTCTTTATCCTGTCCCAGAACGGCCAACGCGCCATACACGTTTGATATCAGCGTTGGCACATCGTTTACATCGACATTATTGTTGCTGACATGTGCAGCAACAATATCTGACGTGAGTGTAATAAGCGTTTCCGTCATGTCGCTCTCAAAATTGTCCATGATTTTCCTCATCATTATCTGAACATTGTCGTACCCGTATCGCACGGCTGGCAGCCCAATGGCGCAATTGATATAATAGTTCAAGTATGGGATGCAGATATATCTATACAATAACTGCCATTTTGACCCGATTAATTGCTATAACTTCTTGGCGAAAGTGATTGCGTCAATTCGGGTGCCGTCTTTACCGGTATAATAGTTTTCACGGCGGCCTATTGGACAAAATCCGAGCGCCTCATACAGTGCACGGGCCGGATTATTTTCACGCATCTCCAGAAAGATGCGCTCTGCGCCGCGCTGCGCAGCGTCAGTGAAGCAGCGATTGAGTAATTGCCTTGCCAGACCTTTACCGCGGTGCCGGGGATCAACCGCAATCAGCAATATTTCCTCTTCCTGGGCGACATATTTGGTCAAAGTGAACCCTGCTGCACTTTTGCATCCATCAGGATAATTGCCTCCAGAATCGACCAGGGTGTAGTGGATATGCGGCAGCACCAGCGAATCGGATAATTGCCGCCGGTTCCATGCCTCGCCCCATTGGGGGTCAAAGGCCGCTTCCATCACATGCATGATCCCGTCAATATCATCGCGCATGATGCGTATCAGCCGGTCGCGGCGTTCGGCAGCTTTGCATCGGGCGCGCGCCCGTAGAGCGGGACAGCGCCGTTCATCAGCAGGGCGGGCGGAATGGCGCGGGCATAGCGCGCGTCAGGCACGGTGTCCAACGCCTCTCCGCTTCCGCGAAGCGCCGCAAACGCTTGCGCCTGCGTCCCCGCTATCACGGCTGTGTGAAACCGCGTGACGGCTTCATGGGGGGGAAGTGCCACATGCTCCGCCAAAGGCACGCCATCGGGGCCATATTCCTGTAAGAACCATTCGCCGTGGCCGCCGGTCATACACGCCAGTAGCGGCTCCCGATCGCAGTGCCCGGATATCTGGCGCGCAGTTGCAGCGACCAGAGCGAGCGCCGGGTAGCCCGACACACTGGCGTTCCACGCAAACCCCAAAGCCCGCGCGGTCGCAATTCCTATCCTGACGCCGGTGAAACTGCCTGGCCCGCAAGACACCAGAATACGGTCCGCCTGGCCCTTGTCGGGCAGTCCGGCGATCATCGGCACCAATCGTTCGGCATGGCCCCGGCCAAGCACAACATGATCACTGGCGACCACCATATCGCCATCGAAATGAGCCACAGAACAGGCTTCTGTCGCGCAATCGATGGCGAGTGTCCGGATCATTGAGAGCGTCTGTCAGACAATGGTATTGAAAGTGCCAAAGTCAGGACGCGGGCTGCGTTCGAAAATTGATTCCGGGTCGCCATACCCAACCGAGCAGATCCAGTCTGCCTTGACCCGCGGCTGATCCGCAAAAAAGTGCTCTGTGACCTTGTCCAGATCAACCCCGGACATCGGACCGCAATCGAGACCGATCGACCGCGCCGCCATAATCAAATATGCGCCCTGAAGCGCGGAATTACGGAACGCGCCTTCTTTGCGGCCCGCTTCGTCACCCTCGAACCAGCTTTTGGCGTCAGCATGGGGAAACAGCCACGGCAGTTGCTCGTGGAAATCGATATCATATCCGATAATGACGGTTGCCGGCGCGGCCTTGATCTTGTCCTTGTTGCCGTCCGAGGCGAATTCGGCGAGCGTGTGCTTTTCGTCCTCGCTACGGACCCAAACAAACCGGCCCGGCTGCATATTGGCCGAAGTCGGGGCCATTTTCAGCAGGTCGTAAATTTGATGAATCTGCGCCTCTGACACGTCTTTATCGAGCCAGTCATTATAGGTTCTGGCTTCGTTAAACAACTGGTCAAGCGTCGCTGTGTCCAAAGAATGGTCGTGAAATTGCTTGGTCATGTCTTACCTCAAAAGTTCGTATTGCTATCCGCCGTTAGGCCGCACGCACTTCAACGACTTCGGGCACATAATGTTTCAGCAAACCTTCAATACCGTGTTTGAGAGTAGCGGTGGAGGATGGGCAGCCCGAGCAGGCGCCCTGCATTGTCAGATAGACGACACCATCCTTGAAACCGCGATAGGCAATGTCGCCGCCATCGCCGGCCACCGCAGGGCGAATACGCGTTTCCAGAAGATCGTGGATTTGCGCGATGATATCAGCATTTTCTGGATCATCCTCGACCACCATATCATCATCGGCCGGCACCAAAATCCCCGACGCATCTCCGCCGAGAAACAGCGGTGCCTCCGAAATGAAATGATCGAGCAATATCGAGACAACCTGCGGCTTCAGAGCGGACCAATTGACACCAGGCGCCGCAGTGACGGAGATGAAATCGTGCCCGAAAAAGACCAGAACAACCTCGCCGGTGTCGAAAATGGCCTGTGCTAGAGGCGATACCTCAGACGCTTCGGGTGAGGCAAATTCACGCGTTCCGGAAGGCATGACTATCTGACCCGGAAGAAATTTCAGACTGGCGGGGTTCGGAGTGGTTTCGGTTTCTATATACATGACCATGATGTAGGTGCCGCCGCCGTGCCCGGCAAGACCGTTCGATGGCGTATGTGATGGATCGGCTGCGGTGCGGTGCGCGCGCGGATACTGTGGAGTTTTTTGTGCCAATGCAAATAACGCCTGACCTATTCACTATCGCTTCATATGTTGCGCGCCTATATCGCCGGTATGATTACATTTTTCCGGGCCATGCAGCCGCTATCCGTCATCCTTTCTATCACCGTGCTTGCAAGTCCGCTTCATGCTCAGCCAGGGGCGCAAAGTGATGCCGCAGAGGCGGTTCTGCCCACCGCAATCCAGACGGGTGACGAAACGCCGTGGATTTACGAAGGCAGCGATGTCCCGCGAGACGAAGAGTGGCTGTTTGGCGCGATGGATAACGGATTGCGCTATGCCGTGCGCGAAAATGGTGTACCTCCGGGACAGGTGTCCATCCGTATCCGCATAGATGCCGGGTCGCTGCATGAAGAGGATAGCGAGCAGGGCTTTGCCCATTTGATGGAGCATTTAAGTTTCCGCGAGAGCAAATATCTCAAAGCGGGCGAGGCCATTACCCGCTGGCAGGAGCTTGGCGCGACGTTTGGCAGCGATACCAATGCGGTGACCAGCCCGACGCACACCGTGTATAAACTGGATTTACCCAATGCCACGCCTTCGGCGCTGGAAGAAAGCTTCAAATTGCTGTCCGGCATGATGCAGGAACCGGTATTGTCGCCGGAAACATTGGCCGCAGAGGTGCCCATCGTGCTTGCGGAAAAACGCGAACGCGGCGGCGCGGGCCAGCGTGTGGCGGAGAGATCGCGCGAAATCCTATTTGCCGGACAGCGGCTCGCCAACCGTCTGCCGATCGGTACGGTAGAAACATTGACAGCCGCGACAGCGCCTGCGTTGCAAGCGTTTCATGACCGCTGGTACCGGCCTGAAAATACCGTCATTGTGGCGGCGGGTGATACCGATGCGATCCGTCTTGCGGTTCTGGTTGAGAAATATTTTGGTGATTGGCAGGGCAAAGGTCCGCGCGTCCCTGCGCCCGATTTTGGTGATCCGGTCGCTCCGGCTGGGGCTGATCCTGCCAATCCGGTGGGAGAGCTGGCAGTGTTGGTGGAGCCAGACCTGCCGCGCAGCATGACTTATGCGATCATGCGCCCGTGGCGGCCAGTGCAGGATACGATCATCTATAATGAAGGGCTGCTTCTGGACGCTCTGGGCCAGGCGATTATCAATCGCCGCCTGGAATCGCGCGCCCGGTCAGGCGGATCGTATTTATATGCCCAGGTCAGCCAGGATGATGTCAGCCGGTCCACCGATGCGACATTTGTATCCTTCGGGCCGCTCGGTGCTGACTGGAATGCCGCGCTTACCGATGTGCGCTCGGTGATCAAGGATGCTCTTGAGACCGCACCTACGCAGGAGGAAATCGACCGCGAAGTGGCCGAATTTGAATCGATTTTTGTCAGTCAGGTCGAACAGGAAGAAGTCCAGGCGGGCAGCGTTCTGGCCGATAATATCGTCAATGCGGTCGATATTCGCGAAGCTGTGGCTGCACCGGATACGGTTCTGAATGTCTTTCGCGGTATGGCAGCCAAGATCACGCCAGCCTCGGTGCTGGAGCGGACCCGCGCCCTGTTTGTCGGAGACGTTATACGCGGCACCTATCTGACCCCTGCCGCTGGTGAAGCGGACGAGGCATCCTTGCGCAGCGCATTGCTTGCGCCGGTCGCAGCGGACGGTTCTGCACGGCTGGTCGCCAAATCGATTTCTTTTGATGAATTGCCGCCGATTGGCGAACCGGGCGAGATTATTGCGCGCGGGTCGCTAGGCGTGGCAGGCATTCCCGATATTGAGCGGATCGAGTTCGCCAATGGCGCGCGCGCTCTGGTGTGGAACCATCAGGCGGAGCGCGGGCGCGTAACCGTAAAAATGCGGTTTGGGGCAGGGTATCGTGCCTTTGAACAGGATCAGGCTGCCTATATCTCGCTCGCCGAAATGGCACTGATCGGATCGGGTCAGGGCGATTTGGGTCAGGAGGAATTGGACCGCGTCTCAACCGGCCGTGTGATGGGCTTCGATTTTGGCATTGGTGATGCGCATTTTACTTTCGATGCGCAAACCCGTGAGGCGGATCTGGCGGATCAGCTCTATCTGTTTGCCGGAAAACTGGCGATGCCGCGCTGGGATGCGAACCCGGTTATCCGTGCCAAGGCCGCGCAAAGCCTCGCCTATGAAAGCTATGCCACCAGCCCGGGCGGCGTATTGGGCCGCGATCTGGAATATCTGCTGCGTGATCGGGATGCGCGTTTCAGTACGCCGGATCCCGCTGCGATTGCAGCCGCAACACCGCAAGGGTTTCGCGCGGTGTGGGAGCCCTTGTTGAAACAGGGCGATGTTGAAGTGATCGTATTCGGTGACTTTGACAAGGATGCGGCGGTCGAGGCCTTGCGCAAAACAGTCGGTGCATTGCCGCCGCGCGAACCGATCGCTCCCGCCATAGCGGGGCGCGTTCCCCGCTTTCCTGATGCAACGAGCGAGACCACCGTTCTAACCCATCGCGGTGATGCCAATCAGGCGGCGGCTGTGATAGCATGGCCCAGCGGCGGCGGGGTCGACGGGCTGCCCGAATCGCGCCAGCTCGATATTTTGATCGACGTATTCAACAACCGCCTGGTTGATGCGATGCGTGAACGGGCCGGGGCGAGCTATGCCCCCAATGTTGGGTCGCGCTGGCCCACCGAGCTGGACGGGGGCGGCAGGATCACCGCAGCGGCGCAATTGCGCCCCGAAGATGTGCCGGTGTTTTACGCCGCAGCCGAAGCCATCGCGCAGGATCTGGCGGCCAACCCGCCCACCGCAGAGGAATTGCAGCGTGTCACCGAACCATTGCGCCAGTTAATTACCCGCGCATCGACTGGAAACCAGTTTTGGGTCGGCCAGTTGGAAGGTTCCACAAATGATCCGCGTCGGATCGCGATGGTGCGTTCTTTGCTGTCTGATTATACGCAAACCACGCCGGACATCATGCAATTTCTGGCGCGGCGCTATCTGGCGGAAACACCGGGATACCGGATAGCAATCATCCCGGAGGGGACCGAACTGGCGACTGAATCTGGCAGTTCGGCGGGCCGCGCGGCGCAGATAACCGGGCGCTGATTGCGGCCAGTATCGACGGGCAGCGGCCAAGCAGTGCTTGACCGCTGGCAACCTTTCTTACGCCCCGCGCTGGCAATTGCTTTGCTATTGCCTGTCAGGCGGCCTATTTCGGCGTGCAGATCACTGCAAATATGACATGGAAAGACAGGTAGATAGTGGCACAGAACTGGACCCCCGATAGCTGGACAGCATGCGAAGCTCGTCATCTGCCGCGCTATGAAGATGCTGACGCGCTCGCCCAGGTGGAAACAACGCTGTCCAATTATCCGCCGCTGGTTTTCGCCGGTGAAGCGCGCGCGCTGAAGGCCGATCTGGCAGAGGTGGCGCAAGGCAAGGCGTTTCTGCTGCAAGGTGGTGACTGCGCAGAAAGCTTTGCTGAATTCCACCCGAACACTATTCGCGACACATTCCGCGTCTTGCTGCAAATGGCGGTTGTGCTGACCTATGCGGGCAAAGTTCCGGTGGTCAAAGTCGGCCGGATGGCGGGGCAGTTTGCCAAGCCGCGCAGCAGCGACACCGAAACCAAAGACGGCGTGACGTTGCCCAGCTATTTCGGTGATAATGTCAATGGGATCGAGTTCGATCCTGCGCAGCGTAAAAATGATCCCGAACGGATGGTGCGCGCTTATTCACAGGCTGCCTCGACGCTCAATCTGCTGCGCGCATTTGCGGGCGGCGGCTATGCCAATTTGCGCCAGGTCCATAATTGGACGCTTGATTTCATGGGCCGAAGCCCGTGGGCAGATAAGTTTGCGCAAACGGCCGACCGGATTGGCGAGGCGCTTGATTTTATGGAGGCCTGCGGGGTTGATCCCAACACGGTGCCGCAATTGCAGCGGACCAGTTTCTACACCAGTCACGAGGCGCTGTTGCTCCCTTATGAGCAAAGCCTGACGCGGCAGGATTCGCTCACTGGCGACTGGTTTGATACCAGCGCGCATATGGTGTGGATCGGTGACCGCACGCGTTTTGAAGGCAGCGCGCATGTGGAATTTGCGCGCGGTATCGGTAACCCGCTGGGCATGAAATGCGGCCCGTCAATGGAACCGGACGTGTTGCTGACGCTGCTTGATACGCTGAACCCGAACCGCGAAGCAGGCCGGATCACTTTGATCAGCCGGTTCGGCCATGACAAGGTCGAGGCCGGTCTGCCGCGTCTGCTCCGCGCGGTTAAGGCAGAAGGCCATCCGGTTGTCTGGTCATGCGATCCGATGCACGGCAATGTCGTGAAATCCGATAGCGGGTACAAAACCCGTCCGTTCGACCGTATCCTGACCGAAGTGAAGGGTTTCTTCGCTGCACACCGCGCCGAAGGGACCCATGCTGGCGGCATTCATATTGAGATGACCGGGCAGGATGTGACCGAATGCGTCGGCGGCGCGGTTGGTATTGCTGACGAGCGTCTGGGCGACCGATATCATACGCATTGCGACCCGCGCCTCAATGCGGCGCAATCGCTGGAACTGGCGTTTTTACTGGCGGAAATGATGACAACTGAAGCAGAAGCGGTCCAGGCGAACGCAGCCTGAGCAGAAAAAACCCGCAAGTAGGCCTTTCAAATGTAACGCTAATCCGCCATGTGACGGTTAGAGCGAACGCATCAGAAAGAATTCATTGTCGCAAGCAGTTACAGCACGAAAACGGCATATCGGCACACGCCTGGCGGACCGGTACCATACAGCGCGGGCCCTGACCGCCGCATTGATAGAGCCTCTTTCGGAAGCCGATGCTACGCTGCAATCAATGGAGGATGCCTCGCCCGCCAAATGGCATCTGGGGCATACAAACTGGTTTTTTGAAACCTTCCTGCTGCGCGATCATGTCGCTGGATATCGGCTGTATAATGATCGCTGGCCGTTCCTGTTCAATTCCTATTACGAGGCAGAGGGGGAGCGCATAGGGCGGTTTTCACGCGGCATGCTGTCGCGTCCGTCCGTGTCGGAAATCCGCGATTGGCGCGGCGCGGTGGATGCGTCGATGGAGCCGTTGCTGGATGATCCGCGCTATACCGGCTTAATCGAACTGGGCATCGCGCATGAGCAGCAGCACCAGGAACTGCTGCTGACCGATATCAAGCATGCGTTGTTCCAGAACCCGCTGGGCCCCGCGATGTTCGAATGGCCTGGACCCCGTGTCTGCGGCTATAAGGATACTGAGCTGTCCTATATTCATCAGGGCGGCAGCGCGCTGATTGGCCATGCAGGTTCGGGCTTTGCCTATGATAATGAAGGGCCGCAGCATCAGGTCGTTCTGACCCCGTTTGAAATGGCGCGGCGGCTGGTCAATAATGCGCAGTGGCAGGAATTTATCGACGATGGCGGGTATCGCAATCCGGCGCTCTGGCTGTCTGATGGTTGGGCCTGGGTACAGCAGAACGGCATTACGGCGCCGCTTTACTGGCACGAGGACGACCAGTTCAGCCATTATGGTTGGGTGAAGCGCCATGCCAGCCAGCCCGTCACGCATATTTCCTATTACGAAGCGGATGCCTTTGCCACCTGGGCGGGGGCGCGGTTGCCGACCGAGTTTGAATGGGAAGTGATTGCCCGCGATCAAAGCACCTCCCCCACCAGTAATCAGCTGGATGACACCGATCATTTGCTGCCTGAGGGCCACGCCAATCTGATGAGCGATTGCTGGCAGTTCACCCGCAGCGCCTATTTACCCTATCCGCGTTTCAAACCGGCAGAGGGTGCGATCGGCGAATATAACGGCAAATTTATGAGCGGGCAGGTGGTTCTGCGCGGCGCGAGCTGCGCCACTGCGCGCGGCCATTCGCGGCCCAGCTATCGCAATTTCTTCTACCCGCATCAGCGGTGGCAATTTACCGGGCTACGGCTCGCCAAGGATATATGATGAGTACAGGCGGCGCATCGCAAACAGGGCTGGAGCTGGTCGACCGCGATGAAAGCGGCGTGGACCGCGCGTTTCGGGCTGATGTGCTAAAAGGCCTGTCGCAGGACCACAAAGCGATCCCTGCACGCTGGCTGTACGACGATGCCGGATCGCAATTGTTCGAAGATATCACGCAGGTAGCGGAATATTACCCGACCCGCGCAGAAACGGAAATCCTGACAGATCGAAGCAGTGAGTTTGCTGAAGCGATTGCGCCTGGCTGCGCCGTGGTGGAATTTGGTTCGGGAAGTTCGGTGAAAACACCGTTGCTGCTTGGCGCAATCGGCCCTGCTGCTTACGTGCCACTGGATATTTCCGGCGATTTTCTGCGGGCATCGGCGCAGAAATTATCCGATAAATTTCCCGGTCTGCCAGTCTATCCTGTCGAAGCCGACTTCATGCGCAAGGTGAGCTTGCCCGCGCAAGTGGCTGATATTCCAAAGCTCGGATTCTTTCCCGGTTCCACCATTGGCAATATGGTCGCGCGGACCTCGGTCGATTTGCTGCGCACCATGCGCGATACGTTAAGTGATAGCGGGGGCAACACGGCGCAGCTGCTGATCGGCATGGATCTGATAAAGGATGAGCGGGTGCTAACCGCTGCCTATGATGATGCGGCGGGCGTGACAGCGCAGTTTAACCTCAATCTATTGCGGCGGATCAACCGCGAACTGGACGGTGACATTCCGGTTGATCGGATGCGCCATATCGCGCGGTGGAATGATGATTTTGCGCGGATCGAAATGCATTGCGAGGCGTTGGAAAATATGGAATTCACAGTCGCAGGCCAGAGCTTTGCGATGGCCAAGGGGGATACAATCCACACAGAGAATAGCCATAAATTCAGCCGGCGCAGCGCAAGCACATTGCTGCTCGCGGGCGGTTGGACACCGGTACGCCGCTGGACCGATAGCGCAGGGCTGTTCTCTCTCATTCTGGCGGAGGCCAGCATCAACAGAAGCGCGCCCTGACTGTGGCAGGCGCAGCATTGGCGAGCGGCGGCGGCATTCGTATTGGTATCATCGGTGCGGGCATGGCAGGTCTGACCTGCGCGGCAGAACTTGCCAGGCACGGCGTCGCATCAGTGCTGTTTGATAAAGGGCGCGGCCCTGGCGGGCGGATGGCAACGCGGCGGGCGGAGCATCAGGGCGTAACCCTCCATTTTGATCACGGCGCGCAATATTTTACCGCGCATGATCCCGCATTTTCGGCTGCAATTGAAAATTGGCTGTTGCATGGCGCGGTGGCGCGATGGCCCGCAGCGGGCGCGCATGCCTATGTCGGGACACCGGGCATGAATGCGCCGCTCAAATATATGGCGCGCGATCTGGACGTACGGTGGGGTACGCGGATTGCGCAGGTTTCGGCGATGGATGGCGGCTGGCAAATGGCCCATGCTGACGGCAGCGAGCAAGTTTCCCACTGCGTGTGCGCGATCCCGGCGGAACAGACTGCCCAATTGCTGAAGACGGCAGCGCCGCAGATGGCGCGTTTTGCAGGCCGCGTGGTCTCTGACCCATGCTGGACTGTAATGGCGGCGTTTGATGCACCGCTGCCAATAGAGCCGGACAGCATCCGGGAACAGACAGCGGATATATCATGGGCCGCACGCAACAGTGCAAAGCCGGATCGCAGCGGGCCGGAAAGCTGGGTGATTCAAGCTTCCGCTGAGTATTCGCGCGAATATCTGGAATTGGACGCAGAGGATGCGGCCCAGCAGATTCTCGCACGTTTTCTTGCCGAGCATGCGGCGGCCCGCGTAATGCCGGCCTACATAACCGCGCATCGCTGGCGCTATGCCATGCCGCGCCCCAATACCGCGCCGCGCATATTATGGGATGACCGGCAGAAAATCGGCGCAGCGGGAGATTGGCTGGTGAGGCCCGAAGTAGAGGGCGCGTGGCTGTCCGGTAAAGCTTTGGCAGAGGCAGTCGCTGCATCATTATGACGCAATATTTTGGCCATTCATGGCACGGCAGGGGCAGCGCCCCTATATAGCTATGATGGAACCGACGGGCATTTTTTTAGATATCTGGCAGAGCGGCACCGCGCTGATCGAGGCGGTGCCGCGGTCCGGCCTGCTGGTTGCAACGGTTGCCGCAGTGCTGGCCGGATGGATCGGTTCGGTCATGGTCCGCCGCCATATTCCGCTGGGCGGTCTGATCCGTTTCTGCAGCACGATTGCGCTGGTGGGCATCCTGATCACGGTTGTTCTGCAGCTGTCGCGCTTCGATCCGCGCATGGCATTTTCAATGGAAGGGGTCGGCCTGCCCGATCAAGTGGTCGAGGGCGGCGAGACACGCATCCCGCTCGCACCCGATGGCCATTTCTGGTTGCAGGCAGACGTCAATGGCGCGCCGGTGGATTTCATGATTGATACCGGCGCCACCTTAACCGCCATCTCCATGCCTGCTGCCCAGCGGGCAGGATTGACGCCGCGCACGGGCGGGCTGCCAGTAAGGCTCAACACTGCCAATGGCACAATCGCTGCGGAGCTGACCACCATTGATGAATTACGCTTCGGCAATGTCGCAGCGCGCGGGCTGGACGCAGTGATGGCGCCCAATCTGGGTGATACCAATGTCATCGGAATGAATTTGCTGTCCCGGTTAAAGGGCTGGCGAGTGGAAGACAGCACGCTGATTCTCACGCCGAATAACCCTCAACCTGTATTGGAAAGGGATGACCGGGAGTAAACCCGCTTGCCCATGCGTGGCGGCTGGTGCATCACGCCGCTCATGAAAATTCTCAAAAACATGCCGCGCATTGCGTTGGCGCTCGCTTTGCTGTTTGTCTTGTGGCTTGCCATTGCCATGTTCGGGGCCAGCTTTGGTGTAATTGACCCGTTATTCGCCTTTGGCACCATGACGATTGGCTGGGGCGTGATTATGGCCGGTGTGGTCGGCGTGGCGGCGCTGATCGGATTGATTGCAGCAGTGGCGATCAAGCCGCGTTCGGGCTGGCTAACCGCGCTGGTGGCGCTGGCTGTGCCGCTGGGTTTCTTCGGCGGGCTGAATGCCTTGCGCTCCACCGCCGAATCTGTGCCCTTCATTTATGACATAACCACCAACCCGGCCGATGCGCCGCGCTATTCAGCCGCGATGATGCAGGCCCGCGCCGCATCAGGCGAAGGGGTAAACCCGCTGATCGAGTTTACCGTTCCGTTGGGGAAGCAGGACCGGTGGGAAGGCAATGCCGATTTTGCCGATGTAACCGCCGCCACATTGATCGCAGAAGGCTATCCTGAATTGGAGACGCTGGTTGTGACCCAATCGCCAGACAAAGTGATGGCGGCGGTCAAAACTGTAATGGAGTTGCGCGGTTTTCGCAATGTCACAGCTGATCCAGCTGCGGGTTTGGTGGAGGGTACTGATGTTGTATTCTGGTACGGTTTTGAAGACGATGTGGTCGCCCGGATCCGCTCGGTTGACGGCGGCACACATGTCGATTTCCGCTCCACATCACGCGTCGGGACTAGCGATCTTGGCGTCAACGCCCAGCGTATCACTGATCTGATCAGGGCGCTGCAGGACCGCTTAGCGGACGCGGATCCGAAGAATAAATAAGTCGGAGAGCCAGCTGGAACCTGCGGTATTCGGCTGTAAAACGGCGCATGTGCCTGACTGTTGGCAGCTATGCGCCCCAGATACCGGTGATCAGAGCCGCCGCGGCTTTCACCCACAGGCTGCCGCAGGTTTGGGCCGTTCGCGATGTCTGCCTCGGCAGAGCAGAGGCCATCGTCAAGCAGCGAGAAGGGACCAGTCGTTACCCGTTGATCCAGTAACGCAAGATCCAAGCTACAATGCCGAGGACAGCAACGCTGGCACCCCAAATTGCCGCCATCCAGGCCAGACGCTGCCAAAGGGGGCGTTCGGGTTCCGGGCAGGGCTGCATCAATGATACCCCTCATCGCCAACCTTGCCGCGGAACACCCAGTAAGCCCAGGCGGTATATCCAATGATCAGCGGCATCGTTATCGCCACGCCTACCAGCATGAATATCTGGCTGCTTTCCGGGGCGGCAGCATCCCAGATAGTCACGCCCGGTGGAACGACATATGGCCACATCGTGACCCCAAGCCCCGCCATTCCCAATAGGAATAGCAGCAAAGATAGCCAGAAAGGTTTGCTGTGCCGCTCCACCGATAGCGCGCGCAGAAGGGCAATCGCGGTCAGACCGGTCAGGATGGGTACGGGTGCAACGAAATAGATCTCCGGCGCAGTGAGCCAGCGGTCCGCATATTCCGCATTAAGCGCGAGGTTATAGAGGCTGACGCCGCCCATCAGGATGAAGGTCGCCCATGCAGCGCGCTTGCCCAATTTGCGCGCATGATGCTGGCTTGGTCCGTCCATCTTCCATACGAGCCAGGTCGCGCCAAGCAGCGCATAACCCGCCACGGTGCCAAGTCCGGTGAGCAATGTGTATGGGGTCAGCCAATCAAACCAGCTGCCCGAATAGGCACGGCCGGTAACTTCGATTCCTTGCAACAGCGCGCCCAGCGTCATGCCCTGCGCCATCGCAGCAACGAAAGAACCACCGGTGAAGGCGGCATCCCAAAAACGCTGGTGCGAGGGATCGCGCCAGCGATACTCGAACGCTACCCCGCGAAACACCAGACCCAGCAGCATCGCGATGATCAGTGGATAGGTGGCAGGCAGAATGACTGCATAGGCCAGCGGGAAGGCGGCGAATAGCCCGCCGCCACCCAGCACCAGCCAGGTTTCATTCCCGTCCCACACCGGCGCAATCGAGTTCATGGCCCTGTCGCGTTCCGGCCCGGTTTCGAAGGTCGGAAACAGAATGCCGATACCCAGATCGAAGCCGTCCATCACCACATAAGCAAACACGGCGAAGGCGATGATGAATGCCCAGATGACTGTCAGATCCATCACACATCCTCCTTGCCGGTTGGAAGTGAATGATCATGCCCGGGGTTCTGCGATGGGCCGGGAGTGATCCCCGCCGTCCGGATCGGCCCTGTATCACCCCGTTTGACGCCGGTCTCGCCAATATGCGGCGTGTGGCTCATCAGGCGCAGGATATACCACACGCCGATGCCGAACACGGCAAAATATACGATCACGAAAGCCAGCAGCGATGCGGCCACGGCGGGCGCATCAAGCGGAGATGCGGCCTCCGATGTTCGCATGAGATTGTAGACGACGTAAGGCTGCCGGCCGACTTCGGTGGTAATCCAGCCAGCAAGCACGGCGATGAAGCCTGACGGTCCCATCATCAGCGCGGCGCGGTGCAACCAGTTCCACTCATACAGGCCTTTTCGCCACCGGGCGATCAAGCTCCATAAACCAATACCCATCATGGCAAACCCCATGCCGACCATGATGCGGAACGACCAGAAGACCATGCCCACTGGCGGTTCTTCATCATCGGGAATCGTATCGAGCCCGGCCAATGGTGCGTTCAGATCGTGCTTGAGGATGAGCGAGGACAGTTTCGGTATCTCGATTTTGTAATCGACACGCTTCTCTTCGCTGTTGGGAATGCCGAACAGGATCAACGGGGCACCACTGGGATGGCTGTCATAGTGCCCCTCCATCGCCATGACTTTCTGCGGCTGGTGCTCCAGCGTATTAATTCCGTGCAGGTCGCCAGCAACAATCTGGATCGGCGCAACGATCGCCGCCATCCACATAGCCATCGAAAACATCTTGCGCGCATGGATGTTGCTGCGGTCCTTCAGCAGATGCCATGCCCCCACGGCTCCGACCACAAAGGCGGTGGTGAGATAGGCCGCGTTGACCGTGTGGAACAGGCGGTAAGGGAAGCTGGGATTGAAAATGATATCAAGCCAGCTACCCGCCGGAACGAATTGGCCATTGGCGGCGATTTCGAACCCGGTCGGCGTTTGCATCCAGCTATTAACCGAGAGAATCCAGGTCGCCGACATCAGCGTGCCCAGCGCCACCATTAAAGTGGCCGCGAAATGCAGCTTTTTGCCGACCTTCTCCATCCCGAACAGCATGACGCCAAGGAAACCCGCTTCCAGAAAGAAAGCTGTCAGCACTTCATATGCCATCAACGGACCGAGAATAGGGCCGGTCCGGTCGGAGAAGACAGACCAGTTGGTGCCGAACTGATAGCTCATGACAATGCCGGAAACGACGCCCATTGCGAAAGCGATCGCAAAGATTTTCAGCCAGTATTTGAACAGGTCGAGATAGACCGATTTTCCGGTTTTGAGCCACAATCCCTCTAGCACCGCCACATAACTGGCCAGTCCGATAGAGAAGGCCGGAAAGATGAAATGGAAGGCAATCGTGAACGCAAACTGGATGCGGGCCAGCAGCAATGCGTCTAATTGATCAAACATAGCTTATTCGTCCTGGTTTTCATCGCGGGCCTGAAGCCAGCGGTAGTAAGTCTTTTCCGAAATACCGATTTCTCGGCAACTTTCGCAGACGCCCTGTCCTTGGGCGATCAGCGCCTCAATTTTACGGCAACGCGCATCCTTGTCAGGTATTTTGGCCATCAGATCATTCCCCTCGCCATATCGTATGGTTCGCAAGTGTCAGAGCCGTCATCGCGTGACAGCTCGCGGAATGCGCGGTTTTGCGAGAGGAAGACCTTGCCGTTCAGCTCATCCAGAAATTCGGTGCGTTTGAGCCGGTCCATGACCGGGCCTTTGACTTCGGACAAGTGAACGCCGATCCCGGCATCGCTCATCCGGTGATTGATGGCTTCCAGACTTTCCAGCCCGGAAGCGTCGATCTCGTTCACCGCGCTGCACATCAGGATGACATGGCGAACCTGCGCTTGGTCCGCCACACGCTCCAGCACATATTCCTCCAGCCAGCGGGCGTTGAGGTAAGTGAGGCTTTCGTCGATGCGGATCGACAGGACGTGCGGCACGGTGAAGACATCGTGCCGCTCGACATTGCGAAAATGCTCGGTGTCCGGAACCCGCCCGACAATCGCCGCATGCGGCCGCGATGCGCGCCACAAATAAAGCAGCAGCCCTACGGCAACTCCGGAAATGACGCCCAGCTCCACCCCTGCCAGCAGAGTGATCAAAATCGTTGCCATATGCGCGGCGAAATCGGCTTTGGAATAATTCCACAACTGGCGCGGCGTTTTCAGATCGACCAGGCTCAGCACAGCAACGATGATGGTTGCGGCCAGCGTTGCGATCGGCAGATTGAACAGAAGCGGCGTCAGGAAAAGCGCGGCCAGCGCGATACCGACCGCTGTAAATGCGCCGGCAGCGGGTGTTTCGGCCCCCGCATCGAAATTGACGGCCGAGCGCGCGAAACCGCCGGTGACAGGATAACCGCCTGAAAAGGCACTGGCGATGTTGGATGCGCCCAAACCGATCAGCTCCTGATCTGGCGCGATGCGCTGGCGACGCTTTGCCGCCAGCGTCTGCGCCACTGAAACACTTTCGACAAAACCGATGATTGAGATAAGCAGCGCGGGAACCCACAATTGCTCGATGAGTGACAGATCGGTTGAAGGAAGCGCAAACGGTGGGAGGCCTTTTGGGATGGCCCCGACAATACTGACGCCCTTATCTGCCAGATCGAGCAGCATCACGATCACAATGGTCGCTGCCACGGCGACGACCGGGCCGGCCTTGGCGACCATATCGGCGATGCGCGGGGGCGTGCCCGCTGCGACCAATGCCGGTTTGGCACCTTTGCGAACCCAGAACAGGAAGAGCGTTGCCGGTATCCCGATCGCCAAAGTCCACGGATTGGCATTGAGCACGACCCCGGCCAGCGAACCGAGCATATCGGGCCAATTGTCGCCGCCGGCCTGAACGCCTAGAATATGCTTCAGCTGGCTTGTCGCAATCAGCAAGCCACTGGCGGTGATAAACCCGCTGATGACGGGGTGGGACAGCAGGTTGGCGAGGAAGCCCAAACGCAACATGCCCAATATTGCAAGCATGACACCGGACAGGGCCGCCAGCGTTATCGCCGCTTCAAGATATTCGGCTGTTCCCTGTGCCGCGATTGCGCCTGCCGCGCTTGCGGTCATCAGAGACACTACCGCGACCGGCCCCACCGCCAGCGTGCGGCTGGTCCCGAAAATCGCGTAAGCCATAAGGGGAAGGATCGAGGCATACAGGCCCACGACGGGCGGCAATCCCGCTAGCAAGGCATAGGCCAGGCTTTGCGGGATCAGCATGATGGTAACGATGATTGCCGCCATAAGATCATTGGTGAGGACGGACCCGTTATAGGTTCGGCCCCATTCAAGGATCGGCAGATACTGCGTCAGCAAGCCGCCACGCGCGCCCTGTCCAGGCGCTGTCAGACGCGGCTGCTCCGCCGATTCATTTTCAGGTTCAGGCACTGGCTCAGCCAATCGGAACCGGCTTGGCGAGCCATTCGCGGCCCTTCAGCATACCGTCCCAATAGATTGGGGGAAGGGCTTGCGCTTTCAGCCGCCAGGCAAGTTTAGAAGGCTTGGTTCCATCAAGAACCCAGCTGGGGAAGGACGGGGCGAGATTCCCGCCGTAAGTGAATTCCGCCAGCACGATTTTGCCGTTTTCGACCGTCAATGGACAGCTGCCATAGCCATCGTAAGCAGCTGTCGCACTCTTGCCGTCCAGTTGCGCCAGTGCATTGGTGGCAACGACAGGTGCCTGTTTACGCGCTGCCGCCATCGTCTTGGCATTCGGCGTGCTGCCGCAGTCGCCAAGCGCAAATACATTCTCGAACCTTGCGTGGCGCAGAGTGGCCTGATCGACTTCGGCATATCCGGCATCATCAGCAAGCGCACTGTGTGCAACGACTTGGTTGCCTCTTTGAGGCGGGCAGACGTGCAGCATATCGAAATCTCTCTCGACTTCGCCATCTTCGGTCTTGAACCAGGCCTTGTGGTTTGGGCCATCGACCCGCACCAGATTGGATGTGAACGCCAGATCAATGCCGTAACGCTCAACGGTCTCCATCAATGCGGGCACGTATTCCTTTACGCCGAACAGCACGCCGCCTGCATTGTGAAACTCCACATCGATATCGCCGAGCGTGCCCTGTTTTTCCCATTCACTGCATGACAGATACATCGCCTTCTGCGGCGCTCCAGCGCATTTGATAGGCATCGGCGGCTGCGTGAAAAGCGCCCGGCCGCGGCGGGTCTTCTGAACCAGCTCCCACGTGTAGGGGGCCAGGTCATACCGATAATTGGACGTCACGCCGTTTTTGCCGAGCGTCTCCTCCAGCCCTTCGATCTCCTCCCAAGCCAGACGATTGCCCATAGCGACAATCAGCAGATCGTAGGTAACCGTGGTGCCGTTCTTCAGTGCCACCGAGTTGTTATCAGGATCGAAACCCGACACACTGGCCTTAATCCAATTCACGCCAGACGGCATGACAGATGCTTCGGATCGGCACGTTTGCTCCTTGGAAAAGATGCCGCCGCCGACCATGGTCCAGCCGGGCTGATAAAAATGCTCGCCGCGTGGTTCGATCACCGCGATGTCCAGCCCGGACCTGCGCTTCAATAGCGATGCGGCGGTTGCAATTCCTGCGGAGCCGCCGCCAGCGATTAAGATTTTGTGGTGCATGATTTACTCCTGGGCCTGCTGGCCATCGGTGGTGCCTGACACAGCTTCGAACAGCTGCGTGCTGCGGTTGCCGGTCCGGCAGTAAGCAAGGATGGGCGTAGGCATGTCGGCAAGCGCGCGAGCGAATCTGGCTGACTGATCCTGAACGGTGAAGTCACCCCCCACAGGAATGTGGCGCGCATCCATACCGGCCTGTTCAGCCGCAACGGCAATGGATTGCCAATCTGGCTGATCCGCCTCTTCGCCGTCGGGCCGGTTGCCGATGATCGAGCGATAGCCCAGTTCCGCAAGGGCCTGAACGTCAGGCGGAGCGATCTGACCGGTCACAGTCAGCACAGGTCCCAATTGTTTCAGATCGGCAGCGTCCACCGGTTTGCTCCGCGTCATGCGTTCTTCCCGAACAGTTTAAAGATGGCCATTCCGGCGATCATGGCGGCCACGAAAGTTGCAGCAGGCAGGATCGACGTGCCGAGCGATGCGATAGCGGGGCCGGGGGCACAGGCCTGCCAATGCCCAACCAATGCCGAACAATGCTGCGCCGCCCAGCAGCCTGGCATCGATCAGCTGTGTGCCCGGTAGGTGAAAATCCTCGCTCGCCAGCGGCCGTGCCATCCGGCCTTGAATGACCCAGGCAACCGCCATCACCAGAACCGCACCGCCCATCACAAAGGCGAGCGTGGGGTCCCAAGCGCCAAAGACATCAAGAAACCCCCTGACGCGCGCCGGGTTCATCATACCGGAAAGGGCAAGGCCGGCACCGAACAGTGAACCGGAAACAAGTGCGAGAAGCCAGCGCCCCATCACCAACCCTTTCCTACCAAGTTCACTGCCGCGACAGTCAGAATGCCAGTCGCGATAAAGGTGGCCGTGGCCAGTAGAGAGCGCGGGCTGAGGCGCGACATTCCGCAAACGCCGTGGCCGCTGGTGCAGCCGCTACCCAGACGCGTGCCGAACCCGACGAATAGCCCTCCAGCAATCAGCCAACCGACACCCGGAGGATATTGCGCCTCGATAGGGCCTGCGACAGCCGAGAACACAACTGCGCCGAAGATCAAGCCACCGACGAACAGGGCGGCTATCGGCCACGGTGTGCCGCTACGGCTGATCAGCATGGCGCGCGATGCCATGCCGGACACACCGGCGATCCGCCCGGTGCCGAGCAGCATGATCGCCGCCGCGAGCCCGATCATAATGCCGCCGATGAGTCCCTCAACAGGCTGCGCTTCAGGAAAGCCGGGCAGCATCATACCGCATTCACCGGTATCTTGATGTAGCTGACGCCGTTATCTTCCGGGTCAGGCAGCCGCCCGCCGCGAATATTCACCTGCACGCTGGGCAGGATCAGTTTCGGCATCGACAGGTCGCGGTCCCGGTCAGTCCGCATCTTTACGAACTCGGCCTCGGTCGTCCCGTCCTTTACATGGACATTGCCGTCGCGCTGCAGACCGACGGTGGTTTCCCATGCATATTCGTCCCGGCCCGGCGCCTTGTAATCGTGGCACAGGAACAACCGGGTCTTGCGCGGGAGGGACAGAAGGCGCCGGATGGACCGGAAAAGCTCCCCTGCGTCGCCGCCAGGAAAGTCCGCTCTCGCCGTGCCGAAATCGGGCATGAAAATCGTGTCGCCGACAAAGGCTGCATCGCCGATGATAAATGCCATGTCCGCAGGTGTATGGCCGGGAACGTGGAGCGCAATGCCTTCCAACTCGCCGAGTTTGAATGTGTCGCCATTGTCGAACAGATGATCGAACTGCGAACCGTCACGTTCAAAATCGCTGCCCGCATTGAAGAGCTTGCCGAAGACTTCCTGCACCCTGATGATACCGCGCCCGATCGCCAGTTTGCCGCCCAGCTTTTCCTGCAAATACGGCGCTGCCGAAATATGATCGGCATGCGCGTGGGTTTCGATCAGCCACTTCACTTTCAGATTTTTAGATGTGATATATTCGATAATCAGATCGGCGGAGCCGTTAGATGTGCGGCCTGCTGCAGAATCGAAGTCGAGAACCGAGTCGATAATCGCCGCTTCGCAACTGGCTGGATCATGAGCGATGTAGCTGACGGTGTTGGATGATTCGTCGAAAAAGCCAGCGATGGTGGGGCGCTTGCAGGGATCGCTCAATGCGGCTTCGATTTGATCGGAAGCTTGGGCGAGCGGTTTGTCATCGGTGCTCATCTCGGTTCCTTTATTCAATTTATGTAATTCATTAAATGTATTGCTTTATATCTGTCAAGTGTATAGCGACAGGTGATGGACGAGGGACCCGCTAGACAGGCATCATGCGCCGGACTGCGCATCGGCGATACCGCCCCGGATTTTTCCGCGCGCAGCACGGCTGGCGACATTCGCCATTACGAATTTCGTGGGCGCTGGCTCATTTTATTGTCCCACCCCGCTGATTTCACGCCGGTTTGCACAACTGAATTTGTGGCACTGGCAAGGGCCGCAGACGATTTTACCAACCGCGATTGCGCCTTGATGGCGCTATCGATTGACAGCTTGTTCTCCCACTTCGCTTGGCTTCGGATGATCCGTGACCGGCTGGGAGTGGAAGTCCGGTTTCCCATTGTGGAAGACCCCACACTGGTAATTGCCCGGGCGTTTGGAATGGTGGGCGACAATGATGGGGACAGTGCTACTGTTCGAAACACGTTCTTCATCGATCCGGCGGGCGTCATTCGCGCGATGAATTGCTATCCCGCCAATGTCGGCCGATCGGTGCCTGAAATGTTGCGGACGCTGGACGCGCTTCAGGCTGTCGATGGCGGCGGTCTCGCCCCGGCGAACTGGCGACCGGGTGATGCTCTCTGCACATCGCCGGAGCCCGATCTTGATTCTGTTTTCGGAGCCGAGACCGAGATCGCCTGGTTCCTGTCGGACGAAACCGATGGCCGATAGTTTCAAAGGCCAGATGCCGGTCGAATTGCTGAAAGCAATGGGCCATCCCATTCGCTACCGCATTCTGGAAGCCTTGCGCGGAGCAGAACTGAACGTCGGTGAGATCGAAGCGAAAGCCGGCATCACGCAGCCATCCCTGTCCCAGCAGCTGGCCGTCCTGCGCAATTGCGGGCTGGTCGGCACGAGGCGGGATGGAAAGCTGGTTATCTACTGGATCGAGCAGGACAGTATTGACCAATTGGTGAGCAAAATCGGCTCCTTCGGCCGCGACGCAGTACCTGTGATCGAACACCAGGATAGACCCGCTGCATCGGTGGCGCAGTTTGCACGATTGGGCTGATTAGACTTCTCAATGTTCTTTTGGGGAACATTGTCGGGCGTGGCGAGCGTCAACCCATCCGCCAAGTGTTACCGCACGTTCAGTATCTTCTCTATCTTCTCTATCTACTCTATCATCGTCTGTATGCGCTGAAGCATGACCGGCTCTGAATAGGGTGAAGCACCTTCTCCCGGTTCAGCCGGGCTATGCCGCAGCACATCGTTTCGCTCATGTGTGAAAAGACTGAACTCTATCCTCATGGGTCGAGATTGAGAAAATGCCAGACAGGCCGGCGATATGGTCCGCCGCCACCAATAGGCAGCGCCGCGGCGTTTGATGTTTTGAACACAGGTTCGAGCCAAGATGCAGACACTTTCGGTCTGCTGCCGAGCCCTGCCTTGGGACAGCTTGTTGGGACAGTGGCTGGGGACATCTGCGGTCTGGCTTCCATTTACCCAAACAAAATCGCAATTCTACTCGGGTTGGAAAATAGTTGGCTGGGGCGGCAGGGACCCCAGCCGGTTCTGACACAAGCTTCTGAAACACAAGGTTTCTTCCATTTATCCCGCCGTGGATGGCCCCTGTAGGGTGCCACGGTAGGGTGCCACGGAAGGATACCACGGCCATGGCAGGCATACAGAACGTCACCCGCAAGCAGGGCACGTATTACTATCGCAAACTCATACGTTTAGGGCCTGATAAGCCTTTCCGATTACGGATGTCGCTCAAGACAACGTGCCGTAAACGGGCAGGGCTGCTTGCGCCGGCCCTCACGTTGATAGGGGAGCGGGTAGCGATGAACATGATGAGCAACATGGCGCGGGATGGCCTGACAGGCGCGCAGAGAGCAGAAATCTACCGGCGGCAGATGCTGGAGGAACGTGACCGGCTCGAGACGATGCATGCAACTTTGCACATCGCGCCGCCCGATGATCACGACGACATCGGTAAAGCGCTGTCGCTGCGACTTGGCGCCAGCGAGATGGCCGCGCAGGATGGGGCGAAGAACGGAAAGGTCGAAGACTTCCTCTTTGCGCATATCGACCCAGACGATGATGACGCGCCTGTCCTCATCCTGGCCTGGTCGGACATAGCGGCATCAATAGAACACGAAGGCGCCGACCAGGCCGCGCTCGCAAGGCTTGCAGAGATTGGGGTCAGCCAATCGGTGCTACGCGAAGCGATGGCGCGCAAGGTTGTCAATGAAGCCCGCATCGTTGCGATACGCGAGTTCCGCGACGTGTTGGCCAATCCGGGATCAGCATATCCGGCGGTGCCGATCGACGGATATGGAGTAGCTCCCCAAAATTACGCGGCACCGGCAGCACCCGCTGCGTCAACCCAGTCGCAACCGGTCGTCGCCGGTCCCTGGGCTGCAATGCTTCCCACCGAGGCTGCGAAGAAATTCTTCGAGCATAATCCGCGCACGGGAGGGAAGGACGGAACCTCGCGGCAAAAGAACGGTAAGCCGTGGACGAGCAAGACCCGTGCCCAGTTCGAGTTGCCCGCCCTTCTTTTAGAGCAGGTGATGGGCGGGCGGCCGCTTGCCACTATCATCCATGATGATCTGGTGAAGCTCGATCAGTGTTTTGAAAAGCTTCACGGACCTTCCTTCCGCAAATCGCCCAAGCACCGCGACATGACGATTTGGGAGATTGTCGAGGAAACCGAGGCGAGGGTGGCGGCAGGCGAAAAACAGGCTGAACGTGAAGTGGGTCGGAAGCGCAAAGGAGGAGATAGCGTCCAGAAAAAATCCAGGCAGTTGCAACGCGCCGACCTTGGGTTCGGGGTTGTGACGACCAACCGTCACTGGGGCTTTCTTCGCCAGCTCACGACCTGGTTTCAAAAGCACCAGCCATTGCCCGAACTCGACTATGGAGCCTTTATCATGAACGACGACCGTAATCAGCGCGAACTGCGATCGCCCTATACAGTGGAACAGGGTAGGGAGGTTTTCAGCCTCCCTCCGTGGACCGGTTCAAAATCGCATGCCCGCCGGATGCAAGCAGGCAATCTGATTGTTCACGATGCCTGGTATTTCGTGCCGTTGATCGCGTGGTATTCTGGAATGCGCCGGGACGAAATCTGCGGCCTGGAAGTTGCCGATTTGGAGCTGGAAGACGGGCATTGGCATTTCTGCGTCCGCCCCAATAACATCCGGCGTCTGAAGACAATCAGCTCGGAACGCAAAGTGCCGGTGGCATCCGCATTGCAGCATTTGGGCCTGATCGATTACGTCAGCGCGCTTTCTGAAGAGGGGGAAACGGATCTCTTTCCTGAGCTTGCGTCCGAGAGCAACAAGGGCACGATGGGCGATGCGTTCTATAAGCGCATATGGACCAAGATTGCTGGCGACCTGTCATTTCTGGAAGCTGGACAGGGGATGCACTCGTTCCGGCATACCGCAATTGATTTCATGAAGGCGGCCGGGATAACACCAGAGATACGTGCGGATTTTGCTGGGCACTCTCTGAAATCCGAGACCGAGGGCCGGTATTCGAAAACGCACATGGCACTTCTGCGCGATGCTGTTGCCACCATTCCGAACGTAACGGATCAACTAAAAGGAGAAACGATTTGCTTGTCGCCCTCACGTCTGCGGTTGCCTCGGACGTCACGGCAGTAAAAAAACCACCTCTCCGGCTTTGTTCCTGATCCTGGTCATCCGGAAGCCAAGCAAGCGCGGTGAGCATCTGTGATGCAGGAACCTTATGTGGCAGCTTTGCGCCCCAATTTCGGTCGTTGAGAGCATCCTGCCCACTGCCTAAAAGCTGCCGAAAGATTTGCTCGAGCTCGGGTTCCTTCGCGTTTCTCTTATGGCCAATCCCTGGCCTAGGAGAAATGCCATGGGCTACTCACAATATGATCCGGCAATGCAGGATCGAGCACCTTGGAACGCCGGGAAGAAAGTCGGGACCAGACAGCCCTTGTCGCAAAAGCAGATCTGGGCGGTTCGCTTCTTTCTCGATCGCGAGCAAAGGATCAGGGACCGAACGTTGTTTGATCTCGCCATCGACAGCAAGATACGTGGCTGTGACCTGGTCAAACTCAAAATCGGTAACTGGTTGCTGGCAGTGAGGTCCGAAGACGAGCGACCATCATGCAGCAAAAAACGCACCGGCCGGTTCAGTTCGAACTGACGAGTGACGTGCGAGCGAGCCTCATGACTTGGTTCGAGCGACGCGGAGGCACTATTGATGATTATGCCTTCCCAAGCCGGATACACCGTAACGGACATCTGAGCACCCGGCAGTATGCTCGACTTGTTGATGAGTGGGTCACAGCCATAGGACTTCGCCGCGAGGAATACGGTACGCACTTGATGCGACGAACCAAGGCTTCAATGATCTACAAGGCGACTGGTAACCTCCAAGCGATTCAAATCTTGCTCGGCCATTCCAAGATCGAGAACACTGCCAGGTATCTCGGTGTCGATATCGAAGATGCCTTACTGATCGCGGAGCGAACGGAAATCTGACCTCAAGGCGGCCCTTCTCAAAGCGGAAGCGACGCTTTTCCCTTCTGCAAGAAGTCGTGAGCGACTGATTATGGGTGGAAAGAAACCATTCGCCGTGGTAAGGTCAGGCGGAAAGCCTATAAGCGAGCGCGACCGGTGTTTAATCTCAAAGTCGTGAACTAACCAGCAAATGCGAACATCCTCTTCCTAATATTCCCTCCACCATGGAAACTTTTGGCCCCAAGGCGCGTTTAGTATGCCTGGAGAACTTCACATGCTGAACTGGTTTCGCCGCCGATATCTCGACGTGCTTGGTTCGATCTATCTTTACAACGAACACCGCGGCTACACGGCGATCGACCGTGTCCTCGAAGCAGTCCGAGTCAGGTCGCCCGACGATAAAGACCTAATCGAAGCGATCGAGCAGCAGATCGAGACGTTCGTCGAGCATTACAATCACCAGCGATACCACGAGAGCTTGAACAATGTGACACCCGCCGACGCCTACTTCGGCCGCGCCGCAGCCATCCTAAAACAGCGAGAAAGGATCAAACGAAAGACCATCCAACATCGGCGCTTGCAGCACCGCAGGATCGCCGCCTAATATCAACCAACAAGACGAGGCCGATGCTCCGCTAATCTAAGCAGCCATCTGTGCCAAATGTTCTGACGACGGACACTAATAGCACAATATGCATCGTATTAGGGGAAATCCTCACATTCAACGGCTCGGTCGGGCTGCATCCGCATTACCACCTTTGGCGGCTTTTGGCAGCGGTTTTCAGCAGTTCACGTCTACGCTTTCGTGTCCTCTACCGAAACCCTTGCAACCGCCACCCTCTGTTTGTACTAACAAATTTCAAGCCTCGTTTCGCCCATCTTAATTTTTCAGCCAAAGGTGCAGTTAAAGCTGAGGAGAGACGCTTGGTTATTAAATTCGAAGAAAGTGCATGAACGCAGCTGGGCTTGGCCAAGAGTAAGGCGGTAGTCTCTATCATTTCTGTTCGTTCGTGCCGTGACAATGATCGTCTCGGGATCGCTGTCCTCTTGTGCGAGCATGCCTGCGCGCTCGACTTCCACAAAAACCCATTCCACCCTCAGGCCAGCAACGATCAACGGATTGTCAAGAACGAGCCGCAGAACCGGGCGAACGACGCCGTAGCGTATCTCGCGTTCTTCACTCACCCCAACAAACCGGCCGCCATTGGTTTCTCTCAGTAAAGCTCCCACATCAGCCGATGCAACCGCATCTTCGACGTTAAGATCAATCGCCACGCGAATTATATCGTCTCGGACTAGGAGCTTACCATAACCTCCAGAAACACCATAAATACCTGACCCTTCAAGCGGTAGAGACCTGATCTCTTCTCCAATCTGACTCGGCCCCAACTCGAACCGGATCGTTCCATACGGAAGCACGACCGGCGAAATCAAACCATCCGCCCGCGTGGTTACATCCTGCCCGAACCAGTGAAAGCGCGCTGGACCAGTGTAATTTTCACTGTCCAATTGAGCCGTCGAGGATCGCGACGTGAGCATCACCGGGCCAATCTCGTAGCCCCCGGCGATTGCCGATGGCCTAAGGCCGATTTGCTGAGCAGCGCTATTGTTCAAAAGTCGCATAGCGCCGAAACCGGGATCGACCAGAAATTTGACGGGCTGGCCATCCACCGTGACCTCCACCTCCCGCTCCCCATCTGCTCCACCTTCGACCGACAAGAACCCCGCATCCCAATTGCGAACGGACTCCTGCACGCCTGCGCACGATGAAAGGAAGATCATTGCAGGAAGACAGATACCCATAACTCTGAAAACGCTCATTAATTTATCCTTAGAAGATCAAATTGATCACTATCAAAAACGATCCTGCAGCTGTTAAATGTAGGAGAACTCTAATAGCGCGTAAGCCGCGATTATAACTCAAAATTTCCTTGTCGTCACTTCTCAAATCCACATTAGCAAAGTCGTGAAAAAACCAAAAACCATCATTTGAATGCGTTGGCACGAGTGAATACAAAATTGCTGCTGTGTTAGCCCATAGGCATAGCAAGAAAGGCCCGCTCCCAAGTATTCCGACAAGGTTCAAGGCTAGCAGGCTACAGAAAGCTGAGGCATGGAAAACCGGTCCGGCAATCGCAACGAGCGCTCGCTGCCGCGGTGGGATGAACTGGACGCTAGTTACATCGGTGGCTAGTGAAGGAATTACTCCAATCAGGCCCATTCTGATCCCGCCGACACTTCCTGAGTGCCGCAGACATACTGCGGCGTGCCCAAATTCGTGCCATAGCAAACCTAGATAAAACAAGAGAACCGCGCAAAGGAACTCGCCGATGTCACTGGCAAAGGTTGGACTTGTAACGGTTTTGTGCCGTTCACTGATCTCATTATGCCACCTTGGCTTCGAATGCGAGCGGGCTGATGCCGCCCAGATATGAATGGCGTCTTCGGGTGTTGTAGAACCCGTTTATGTACTGGAAGATAGCGGCCTCTGCCTGCCTTCGTGTTGGCCATTTCTGCCGCCAGA
>NZ_JBAUIK010000011.1:0-6564 GCF_049682855.1 Pontixanthobacter sp.
CGCAACCATCACCAGCCCTGCGGTTCCGGTTCGCCCTGGCGCGCCGGTTCCGGTGCTCGATCCGGCCACGGGTCTGCTCGATGTCCCTGCGGGCACCCCTGCTGGCACCTATACGATCAGCTATGAAGTCTGCGAGACGCTCAACCCTGCCAACTGTGCGGTAAGCACGGTCACGGTGGAAGTGACTGCGCCTGACATTGTTGCCGAGCGCGATATCGCTGACCCCATACGGTCCGGAATCGGTGCCGCGGATGCGATCAATATCTTTGACAATGACACTGTAAACGGCACGCCAGTCGCTGCTGCAGATGTGACCGTACGCATCGTCACCCCGGCGAGCAATGCGGGCGTTGTACTGGATACAGCAACCGGGGTCGTCTCGGTGGCTCCGGAAGTGCCGGCAGGAACCTATACGATCGAGTATGAAATCTGCGAGGTCGTAAACCCAGCCAACTGCGCGACCAGCACCGTTACAATAGTGGTCGAGCCATCCCTGAGTTCACTGTCCGGAACGGTTTACACAGACGTTAACGGCGATGGCACTTTGGATGGCGGAGACACCCGCCTTCCAAACTGGATCGTTGAAGTGCGCCGTAACGGCGAACTGATCGCGGTTGTGCGCAGCGATGACCAGGGCAATTATGTTTTCAATGATCTACTGAGCGGCGGCGGATATGAAATTGCCTTCCGTAATCCAAACAGCAATGTCATCTTTGATATTATCCAGAATGTCACCTTGGCTGATAATACGACTGTGGTGGATCAGAACCTTCCGATCGATCCATCGGGCATTTTCTACGACTCGATTGCAAGAACGCCGATTGCGGGTGTTCTGACCACGCTGGTGGACCGCAATGGCAATGCCTTGCCTGCCGCGTGCTATCTTGATCCGTCCCAGAACAATCAGACCACTGGAGCCGATGGCGAATACCGGTTTGACATTGTCCCGGGCGCTGCTGCGCAATGTCCGTCAGGTGAAACCGAATATCGTATTGTCATCACACCGCCGGCCGGTTTCTCGGCATTATCGACGGTTATTGCGCCGCAAACAGGGCCGTTTGACCCGACCGGACTGGCAGCGCCGGTGCGTATCAATCCCGACCCGACAATACCGACAATTTCCAGCCCACCATATTATCTCGATTTCCGTCTGGCGTCGGGCGATCCAGACGTGATTTTCAATCATATTCCGCTGGATCCTTTCCTGACCAGAACGCCGCTGATCGTTTCAAAAACGAGCTTCAAACGATCGGCAAGCGTGGGTGATATCGTGCCTTACGAAATCACCGTACGAAATACGGAAAATGCCCAGCGTTCGGGGGTCAATATCATCGATCTTCTGCCCCCGGGAATGAAATATGTGCTGGGAACCGGCGTGGTTGATGGTGTGCCGCAGGAGCCGGTAGTTGAAAACCGGCAGGCTGTATGGTCTGGCCAGGTCATTCCGGCAAATGGCTCTGTCAGCTATAATCTCACGCTGGTTATAGGTGCAGGTGTTACCGGCGGCGAAAAGGTCAATACAGGCCTCGCTCGCAGCGGTATCGACGGTGCTGCCATTTCCAATCGCGGAACTGCAGTTGTTTCTGTTGTCCCCAGCGCCGTGTTCGATTGCTCCGAAGTCATCGGTAAGGTGTTCGAAGACGCCAACCGCAACGGATACCAGGATGCAGGTGAGCCCGGTGTTCCCGGCGTGCGTCTCGCGACCGTCAACGGGCAATTGATCACAACCGACCAGTTTGGCCGATATCACATTGCCTGCGCAGCAGTGCCAGATGCCCGTATCGGTTCCAACTACGTGTTGAAAGTCGACACGCGGACCCTGCCGCTTGGCTGGGACACGACATCTGACAACCCACGTTCCATCCGCCTGACACGAGGCAAGTTCGGTGAACTTAACTTTGGTGTCGCGCCCAACATTCAAGAGAAGGGGGAGTAAGCGCAATGAAAAACTATAGCAGAAATCATCCCGTATACGCCCTGCTAGCGCAAACATCTGCTCTGGCTCTGTTAACTGCGGTTGCACCAACAGTTGCATCGGCCCAGGACGGTGATGCAGCGGCGACTGTACAGATTGACCAAGAGGACGAATTCAAAGTCCGGTTCAGGGCGGATACCCTGATTGTTACCCCTGTTCTGAATGTTGGCTTGATCAGTTCCGACCGCAGTGTTGTCGAGGGCGAGACGGCCTATTTCCAGACCTATAACAACTATCCCGCTTTTGTTGAGCAGGGCGAAATCCGCATTTTCGCCGATGGCCAAAGCGTCGACAGCGAACCGTTAGCAGCGGTGCCGGTAAACGCAGACGGACTTGCGCAATGGGCCGTACCAGTGGATGCGCCCGACGCCCTGTTTTATGTTTACCGCGTTACCGGCGAAGGTGGCAATTTCGATGAAACCGCGGCGGATGAGCTGACCGTAGTCAGTAAGGAACTGGCTGATAACATGACCGCCGGTCCCTTGCAGTCCTATCCAAATTTCGGGGAAATCGATGAAGCTGCACGCCGGACGATTAATCTGTCGGGTTTGATGGCAACGGTGACCGGACATGCCGATCCGGAAACTGACCGTGTCACGGTTGGTGGTTTGGCTGTTCCCGTCACAGAGGATGGCCGGTTTGTTACCCAGCAGATCGTCGCCCGCGATGATAGCAAGCTGGTGGTGAGCATTGTTCGCGACGGAATAGAGGCAAAACGTGCCGAACAAAGCTTTGCTGTTCCCAAAAACGACTGGTTCGTGGTTGGACAGGGCGATCTGACTTTGGGCCGAAGCTATGATAGCGGGCCTTTGCAAGATGTTGCAGGCGATACACTTGTCAGCGGCGAATATGCCATCGGCCGGGCAGCATTTTATGCCAAGGGCGTCGTTGGCGATGATGTCCGTGTGACCGCGTCGGTTGATACAGGTGAAACCCTGGTAAAAGACCTGTTCAGCAATCTGGACCGGAAAGACCCGCGCCAATTGCTGCGCCGTCTGAACCGCGATCAATATTATCCGACCTATGGTGATGATTCCACCCTGGTAGAAGACGCGCCAACCCAGGGCCGGTTCTATCTCAAGGTGAATAAAGATGACAGCCAGTTTGTGGTTGGCAATTTTGTTACCTCGATAAATGGGGCGGAACTTGCGCAGCTGGACCGCGGGCTGTTTGGTGCGCTGATTGATTACAACAGCATCGCAACGACTGATTTTGGCGAACGCAAGGTGCAGATTACGGGGTTCGCATCTGATCCCGGCACTGTACCCGGACGCGAAGAGTTTCGCGGGACCGGCGGTTCGCTATATTTCCTCAAACGTCAGGATGTTTCGATCGGATCAGAACGCGTCCGCATTGAAGTACGCGACCGTGAAACCGGTCTGGTCCTTGAAAGCCGCGATCTATTTGCCCAGCAGGATTATGATTTTGACCCTTTCCAAGGGCGCATCACGCTGCTGAAGCCGCTCGCTTCAACCGTATCAAATGGCGGTGTCGTGCGCGAAGGCGCATCAACTGGCAACGTGCCGGTATTGGTGGTGCGGTACGAATATTCACCGCTCATCGGTGATCTTGATGGATACACTGTGGGCGGCCGCGGTTCTGCGTGGATTGGCGATAGCCTGCGTCTGGGCGTTACGGCACAGCGCGACACGGTTGAAGATGCCGCGCAGACACTGATCGGGGCCGATGCGACCTTCCGGCTTACTGCCGGTACCTATCTTAAGGCCGAACTTGCCCAAACTGACGGACCTGGCTTCGGTCAGTCAAATTCGGTCGATGGCGGATTGACTTTCACCGATATTGCCACCCCTGGCGCAGGCATCAAGGCGCAGGCCTGGCGGGCCGAGGCTGCGGTCGATTTTGCCGAGCTTGCTGGTAAAGCAGTAAATGCCGGAAATGCTGCGGCATATTACGAAAGTTATGATCAAGGCTTTGCATCGGCGGGACGCCTGTCACCCAGCGATACCACCCGCTGGGGCGGCGCGGTCAATCTGCCGGTTGGCGCCAATGCATCCATTGACGCAAAATATGATGAACTGTCGTCGGGTAACACTGGCGATAGCAAGACGGCATCGCTCGATATTGCCAATGTCTTTGTGCTTGGAACATCCAGCCTCACTGCGAAAGCGGGACTGCGATATGAAGACCGCACCCCGGGTCTGCTGTTTAACAGCGTGCAGGACGGCAGCCGGACAGACGGCGCTGTGGAACTGGAATTTGCACCATCACGGGAATTGTCATTGCATGCCTTTGGTCAAGCAACGCTCGACCGTGACGCCACACGTCAAGCCAATTCTCGTTTCGGCGGCGGTATCAACGCACAATTGACCGAGCAATTGTCTTTGGCAAGCGAGGTGTCCGGCGGCGATGGCGGTCTGGGGGCCGATGTTCAGCTTAACCAGCGTTTGGGTGATGGGCGCGAGGCCTATGTCGGGTATTCTTTATTTGCTGACCGCACCGATACCGGCCTTGACAGCCAGAATATCTTCACCCGTTCCAATCGCGGATCGCTCACTGTGGGGGCGCGGCAGCGATTTAGTGACAGCTTGTCTGTCTATGGTGAGAACCGGGTGGGTATTGGCGGCACCGCGCCTTCCCTGACCCGCAGCTTCGGTTTGCAATTTGACCCCACCGAAAAGCTCAGCGTGTCAGGCAGCTTTGAAAATGGCCGGATTGATGATGCAACAACCGGTGTCTTCAAGCGGACGGCTGCCAGCATCGGCGTTGGCTATACCGCGGAGGGTGTACGTCTTGGCAGCTCCATCGAAATGCGCGAAGAAAACGGTCTTGACCGGGATGTGACAGTCTGGCTGCTTCGCAACGATTTCAGCTATGCTGTCAATCCAAGCTGGACCGCTCTTGGCCGCTTTAATATTGCCAAGGCGGATACGGATAACCCATCTGTCCGGGCTGCCGAATTCACCGAGGCTATGGCCGGTGTGGCCTTCCGCCCGGTTGATAATGAACGGTTTAATGGGTTGCTGCGCTTCAGCTATTTTGAAGACCTTGGCCCGGCTGGACAAATCACTGGCTCAGGGCAGGTTGAAAGCCCGAAACAGGAAAGCGCGATCATCAGTCTTGATGTGAATTATGACCTTAGTGAAAATGTCACATTGGGTGGAAAATATGGCTATCGCAGCGGCCGGGTTTCGGTCAGCCGTGACAGCGATATATTCGTCGATTCCGAGGCGCATCTGGCGGTCATTCGCGCCGATTACCACGTCAATAAGAAATGGGATGTCCTCGTCGAAGGGCGGGCCTTGTGGATAACCTTGGCGGATGACAAACGTTATGGCGCGCTAGGCGCGGTGTATCGTTCTCTTGGCAATAATGTCAAAGTTGGTGTCGGATATTCTTTCTCTGACTTCTCCGATGATCTAACCGATCAAAGCTATACCAGCCACGGGCCATTTCTGAACCTGTTGGGCAAATTCTAGGTGTGACAGCGCAATGCGGGCATGATCCAATCATCCCGCAGGGCGCGGTGTCAAGCAATTGGTCCCGCCTGCACTGAGCGGCAGCAGAAGTTCGAGCAGGAGCAGGAGCAAGTGGGGAACCCTCCAGACAAACTCTGATCGGCCAAGCTGCGATTGACGCCATCATAAGAAGCACCCGCATAGCTGCCAGGCCTCAACACAGCGCGCCAACGGATACGCGCAAGCCCTCGCCTGTCATCGCCTGTCATCGCCTAAGACATCGATAGGCATCTGATATCCACCCATTTCAATCCATTGCTTGTTTTCAATAATTTGAAATATTGAAATGGTGCGAGAAGAGGCATCGAACTAATCATGTAACCCCTTGAGCCAATTGAACTATTTGTCGAGATCATTGTGAAAGGCCCGCAAATAGGACCGCATGTTCGACACAAGCCTCTGTATCCTACTAATATATTTAGCCTTCTTGGCTCATTTCTTCAATTGACAATCTCAAGAACCTCTCTGCCCGATGAAACCCATTTTGCCCGCACTTGCCTGTCAGGGGACACAGAACTTGAATTCGCGGCCATACTCCGATGACAGCTTTGTGCCCTCGTTCAAGACGTAGACATCCGGGATCTTAGGTCCTGAGAGCGGACATTCTCCAAGGCCATTCAGGCCAAGGAGAATGAAAATGACATACTCACACTTTGACCCCGCTGCGCAAAACCGAGTGCCCTGGAACTTTGGAGCGAAGATTGGGCCCAAGCGTCCATTCAATCAGAAGCAGATCTGGGCGATCCGGTTTTTCCTTGATCGCGAAGAGCGCATCAGGGATCGGGCGCTCTTCGACTTGGCGATTGATAGCAAGCTGCGAGGATGTGATCTTGTCGCGCTGAAGATCGGCGATCTGGTTAGCGGTTCAGAAATCAAGACACGGGCGACAATCACACAGCGCAAGACAGGTCGCCCTGTTCAGTTTGAGATTGCGACAGATGCGCGTGCAAGTCTGTTTGCCTGGCTGGAACTCAGAGGAGGTGACAATGGACTTGTAACGGTTTTGTGCCGGTGACTTGAGAGTTTAACACTCGCGCAAGGAGACCGACGAGATGAAGAAGCATACAGAAGAGTTCAAGCAAGAGGCCGTGCGCATTGCGCTGACCAGCGGGC
>NZ_JBAUIK010000012.1:0-40174 GCF_049682855.1 Pontixanthobacter sp.
GCATTAAGCCGTTGGATATATTTGGAAATGCCCCTAACCCTTCGTCCAAATCCTCTCGAAATGTATCTAGCTTCGTTCGAAGTTCAAAGGTAGGATTTCCCGAAATTAGATAGCGCCCCCCTCTCAAATGAACCTTATCCCTATATTTTACTACTCTCCGAGAGCGACGAAAAAACTCTGGAGCAAATCGATCAAATTCTGCTTCGCCAAGACATATACTGCCGTCCATTGAATAGAGGCGACGATCAAAATACCGTATTTTATCTTCAGAATACCGACGATACATTTCTTGCCAAATTTTCAGATTTCTGCGCCGACATTGCTGCCGAATGGCTTCAAAATTCAGGTGGGCGCTATCATTCGGTAAGGTAGACTTATCTAGGGAATATTTTGGCTGCATTGTATATCGCAGGGTTCATCTCCAAAATCATATGGCTTTTCTTGCAGTTCAGAAGTGCAGGAATGTAGAAGCAAGTTTGATATGATTGCTTTCCAATTTTTAAATCATCACTTGAGCTACTAGAATAAGCCCGATTACCGCTACCGCTAGGTGTATCGACACCCAAAGCCATCTAAGCCGTAGCTGAGACATATTTGGGTGCCGGACACCGTTTCTCTCGTCGCCAGACCTTTTCAAATCCAATAAAGACGCAATCGTAAGCTGGCTGTCCAGGGCGTTTCGGTACGCACGAGCACGCGCAGCGTGCAAACTGGCCCGCTCTGTAAACTTTGCTGTCATAGTAGCAGAAAAGAGACCGAGTATTACGGCTAATATCAACAATGGTAAATCAGATGTGAGAACTTTCTGATCCCAGCCAACAATTGCAAAAAGGCCACCACCTATCCCCACTGTCGCACCTAGCAAAGACATCCGCTGTGCTTCGTGATGCCTAGCGTGCGCGCAATTGTCTTGATACATATTCCATAAGTATTTGCACTCTTCCACTACCCCCACTTATTTATCCTTTTACAAATCTTGAAATCGCGGACTTCATAAACCTAAATTTTGAAACTCTTATAACTAACTATGCGCTATCGGCTGTCTCAATCTAACGTCAATCGACAAGCAGAACTTAGCCACAATGAATTCAACCTCAACTAGAGACCACATAATTTATCATTTCGGTTTTTTAGACCCTCAAACTACGGGTGAGTCTTGCCTTCAAGAGGCAAACAAACGCCCGGTAAAAACCATTTTCCTACTCCGCAGTTTTTTGCTTTAGCCCCTCAAACGGCGGGCGGGATGCATCCGCATTCCTTGGCTTCGCCGCATAAGCGGCGGCGGCCGGTCGGCCTTGCGGTCGGCTCGTCGCCGACCGTTTCAGTGCTATCTTTCTGCCTAGCGCCAAGCATTTGGTGCGAGATACACGGCTTGGAATGGATCGGTTCACGACCAGTGAACCGCAAGGGCGACCGCCCGCCGCGACTAATGTCGCGTAGCCAAGCCTGCGGATGCAGGCGCCCGGCGCCTGAGGTTAAAACAAACAAACGCCCGGTAAAAACCGTTTTCCTACTCCGCAGTTTTTTGTTTTAGACCCTCAAACGGCGGGCGAAGCGCATCCGCGCTTCTTGCCTTCCTCGCATAAGCTCGGGCGCGCGGTCGGCCTTGCGGTTCACTGGTCGTGAACCGAGCATTCCAAGCCATTGAGGTTGTTCTTTGTCTGATCCATCCCGCACCGCTCCGGCTTCTCCCCTACCGCTTGCGGGAGGGGCCGGGGGTGGGCCAGCTACATCTGAAACCGATGCGCCCAGTACGGAAGAAAAGAGCCCACCCCTAACCCCTCCCGCAAGCGGTAGGGGAACCAAAAATAGCGCCCCTCCCGTAAACGGGAGTGGGACCGAAGGAACCGCCCCCACCCCGACCCGCGCTATCGCTCGGCAAGCCACATCCTCCGCCGCACATACTTCCCCGCCGCCGGAGGATGATGATCCGCTTTTACAATTCTCCCCCTACCTCCACACTGCGCCGCGCCGCAATTCCATCACGCCTGATCTCCAGCGGCGGTTCGTCTCTACTCTCACCGCGACCGGCATCGTGACACAAGCGGCCAAGCGGATCGGGAAATCTTTGGAGGCGCTCTATAAACTGCGCCACCGGCCCGGTGCGGAGGGCTTTGCGGCGGCGTGGGATGCGGCTTTGGATCGCGGCGTCCAGCGTCTGGAGGATTGCGCGATGGAGCGCAGCATTACCGGCACCCGCACGCCCATTGTCAGCGGCGGCGAAATTCTTGGGCATTGGGACAAGCCCGATAACAATCTGCTGCGTTTCCTGCTGCGCCAGCGGATGCCGCAGCGTTACGGCCCCAATGCGCCCGGCCAGCAGGGGGAAAGCGACGATGCGGTGCGCCGCGCGGCCCAGGCGGAAGCGATGGCGGCGGCGCGCGCCTATATCAACTCCAAAATGCGTATGCAGGTCGGCGAGCTGACCCATCTGCTCGACCATATGGTGGAGAACAAGATTTGCGGGCAGCCCTATATCACCGGGATAGACCTGACAAAAACCATCCGGGAAAATGCGGAAATCCTGCGCGCGAAAGCGGTGAACGCGCCCACACCGCAGCGCACGCCAGCGCAGCAGGCGCTGCGTAACCGGATTGACGGCGTTATTTCTCAGCCAGATGCGCGACCAGCGCCTTGACCTTTTTCTGGCGCCATTGCGGCGGCGGGGCGACCAGCCAGTAAGCGCGGCGGCCCTCCTCCGGGCCCTCCAGAATGTTTAGCCGGCCCGCACCAACCGCTTCGCTGACCAGCAGATAAGGCAGCACGGCCTTACCCATTCCCGCCATAGCCGAGCTGAGCGCCTGGCCGGCATTGCCGACCTCCACGGTTGCGTCAGCCCCATCGGGCAGCGGCGCACCGGGCCAGTCGATCCATTCATCCGGCGCGCCATCGGTGGATACGACCACGCGTTTGGCCGGGGCCAGTTCAATGCCCTGCAGCTCGCCCGGCCCGTCAATCAGCCGGATCGCCACATCCAGATTGGCCTCGGTAAAATCGGCGCGTTCATCTTCTACCAGATGATACCGGATCCCCGGGTGAAGCGCGCGGAAGGCCGACAGGCGCGGCGCCAGCCACTGCGCATAAAATTCGCGCGGCGCAGCGATCGTGTAATTGTCGCTCGCCTGTCCGGCCTGCATGGCCTGAACGCTTTCTTCAAACCGCAGGAAACCTTCGCGCAGTGCATCCAGACCGGCGCAGCCTTCCGGCGTCAGTTCCAAACCCTTGCTGGTGCGGCGGAACAGGACCGTGCCCAGATGATCCTCCAGCGCGCGGATTTGCTGGCCAACGGCGGCGGGGGTAACCGCCAGTTCGTCTGCCGCACGGGTGAAGCTGAGATGCCGCGCCGCCGCGTCATATACACGCAGCGCGTTGAGCGGCAGATGGGTGCGTTTCATCGCGGAGCCTGCGGCCTATTGCGCCGTGGCCGGGGCAGAGAGCGGAAAATACGGAATGCGGACTTCCACCGGGGAGCCATCCGTATGAGTGAAGGTGTAAAACCCCTCCATCGATCCGCTGGGCGTGGTGAGCGGGCATCCCGACACATAGTCATGCGTTTGACCGGGCGACAGAACAGGTGTTTCGCCAACCACCCCGTCACCATCAATATGGTTGACCATACCGCGCGCATCGGTGATCCGCCAATGCCGCGTTTGCAGCTTGACCGTGTCGTCCGAATTGTTCTCTATCCGTATGTGATAGACCCAGAACCATTTTCCTGCTTCGGGCTGGGATTGCTCGGGCAAGAAATTGACTGCCACGCGAACGGCAATGTCATGGGTAATGGCGGCGTGCTGGAACAATTCTTTCATATCGGGATGCAGAATAGCGGTCTAATCCGGAGCAGGCAAATGCCCAGCCACATTTTTCAGCGGCATGGATCACCAAGCAGCACCGCCCATCCCCATATCATCAGCATAGCGTTGAATTGACCTGCACGACTGTGCAGCCGCAGAGCAGCTATATTCTGTGATAGGTAATCGTATTGCCGCGGATCATCGCAGCGGCACCTTTCAGGTAGCGGCGGCCAGTGATGGGGACGGCATCGTCTTCATCGAAACCTGCATCCTCATCTTCAAATTCGGCATCTTCATTATCAAAGCCCGCATCTTCTGCGTCAAAATTCACGGCGTTAACGCTGCGTTCGCCGCGCGCGGCCAGTTCTGCACAGGCCATGCCCCCCGCATTGTTAAGACCGTCCCGGTCCTGATGGTCTATGCCTGCCAACCGCCGAAAGGACGACAATACAGGGCTGTCATCATGTAAGGTATCCAGCTTCATCTCAAACTCCTGAATGATAAGTACTGAAGTGGGCGGCCCGAAAAACATTGCATTTTTCAGGCCGCCCGCACTTCCTGACAATCATGCTGAAGGAACGGCTAGGAGTTCCAACCTTCAATCTGATCGCATGCCATTCACGGGAACGGCGCGCATTCGAAACAGGGAAGAACCGCAGCATCGTCAAGTAACCAGCTCTATCGATGCAAATTGCAGGGTGTCCCGAATGCCCAGTATCAATGGGGGGTTTTTCGTGCCAAAAACAGTTTGACACCGTGAATGTAACGTATTCGCCTGAGATGTAACGTAACAGTATATTTATCTTTGTTTTTCTATATGTTGAAGTTGAGGACGCAGAAAGGTTAATTTTTTTTAACACCGTCACATGGGTCACATCCGGTATGTCATTTGAAAAACGCATCGATAGTGAGACATTTGCAGCCAGCCTGGCCGCCGAAGTGCGCAGAATATTGGCCGATCCATCGTTTGAAAGATCGCCTGTGCAATCGAAACTGCTGGAGTTTCTTGCAGAAAAGACCGCGTCGGGCGAATCGGCGATATCGCAATATTCGGTGGCGGTCGACGGATTGGGCCGATCGGCTGATTATGATCTGACCAGCGACAGCTATCCGCGCGTGCAAGTGTCAAGGCTGCGCACGAATCTTGCCGCATATTATTCGCGTCACAGGGCCGCCAATGGCTTGTGCGTATATATCAAGGCGGGTGAATACCGGCTCCGGCTGGCCAAACAGGCCATAGCATATCCAGGCACCGAAGGGGGTATGGCGCTTTCCGGCGAACGGGCAGACCCGGTACCTGCGGCAATTATGCATGAAGGGAGACAGGCGCCTGAACCAGCGCGCCCGGCGCGCCCGGCGCGCACCAAACGCGTCACCCCATCCATCCTTGCCGGGGCGCTGGCCCTATCTGCTGTGGCTGCCGCATTGCTGCTGTGGCAGTTTCTCATTCCGCAACCAACCACGATGGTTGATGAAGGCGCGCCGATCATATCACTGGCAGTGACGAGCGAGGGCGTTTTTGACACCGACGAGCCATTGCAGCAGCTTTCCGCCAAAATCGAACGCATGGCGCAAACCCGTCTGTCGCAATCCTTCGTGTCCAATAGCGCGCCAAGCAGCGAAGATCAGCGCCGCGATGAAGATTATAGCCTGGTTATCGATATGGGCGTGGATATGGACACGCCCAATGTCAAAATCACTCTGTTTTCTGACGATTACAGTGTCCTGTTTTCAAAAACCGTAGCGGCCCGAGGCGATACGGATGACGTTCTCCAGCAGATATCGTCAAATCTGGTCTATATAATATCCCCCACCGGCATCGTCGCGCAGGAGGAAGCCCGCGCAATAGGTAAGCGGCCCGAAACACCGTATCAGTGCTTTATCAGTATCGAAGTCGATAGGGGGCTTGGTGCGGAAACCGAAGCCAAGGTGGATAACTGCCTCCAGCGGTTCCCCGATAATAGGTACCGGGCCTTTTGGTATGCGCGAAAAGCATTCGCCGGGTATCAGAAGCGTGTCGGTACAAACCAGCTGATCACAGCAAGCGGGGCGGAATGGGACTTCGTCGAACGCGCATTGATGCAGGATCCGCATAATGCCTTCGCCAATTTCGTTGCGGCAAAGGTGAGCCTGGCTGAAAACCAGTGCGAATCCGCGCGCATTTACACCCAGCGCGCGCTGGAAAAGGGCATCAGCTACCCGGCCATGCTCGCCAATGCAGAAGCGGAAGGGAGCGGCTGCAGTGGAGAGGGGGATTTGCAGAAAGTGGTCAGCGCGCTGGTGGCCAATAATCCTGCGCCGGATCCCATCCTCCAGCTTTATCTCGTGTTTGCCTCGCTGTCGATCGATCGCAAAGATCTGGCGCTGACCGCGTCAAACCGGCCTGTCATCCAGCAGAGCGAAGGGGCTATTGAGGCTGCCTCGCTACAGCTGAGAAATGCGGTCAATGATCCTGTGTTCTATGCCAGTAACAAATCAGACGTCGACCGGACCATCCAGCTGTTTATATGGAATACAGAAGCCCGCCGAAAGATACGGCGTTCGCTGGGATAACCACTATCCAATCAATGCGGAGCAAGGCCCGTTTCCAGTCCGGTGCGGTCTTCCAATGCAAATCTGTCAAACAGATCTGCACTGGCTTTATTGAGGCCGACAATCCGCGTGTGGCGGCCATTGCGGCGCATCCGGTCAACCACCTTGTCGAGCGCCTCAATCGCGGAAATATCCCAGAAATGCGCGCCCGACACATCGATCACGACATGATGCGCAGCATCCGCATATTCGCTCTCCGGCCCGATCTCGCGCAGCAGACGGTCCACGCTGGCAAAGAAAATCTGCCCGGTCACTTTATACACCGCGCTATGTTCGCGCCGGATGCGGTCGATATTGAACATCGTGCGCACTTTACCGGCGAAAAATATGCCCGACAGCAATACGCCGACCAGCACGCCCAGCGCCAGATCATGCGTCCACACGACCACGATCACCGTGGCCACCATCACCACCGATGATGTCGGCGGGTGACGGCGCAGATTGGCAATCGAGTTCCAGCTAAACGTGCCGATGCTGACCATAATCATCACCGCGACCAGCGCCGGCATCGGCACACTGCCGACATAGGGGCCGAGCACGGTCAGCAGGAACAGCAAAAACGCACCGGCGGTAAAGGTGGACAGCCGCCCGCGCCCGCCCGATGCCACATTGATCACCGATTGGCCGATCATCGCACAGCCGCCCATCCCGCCAAAGAATGCCGCGACGATATTGGCAATGCCCTGCCCGCCGCTCTCGCGCTGCTTGTCACTGTCAGAATGCGTCATATCATCGACGATCTGCGCGGTCAGCAGGCTTTCGAGCAAACCAACCGCCGCCATCGTCAGTGAAAATGGCAGGATGATCATGAATGTTTCCCATGTGAACGGCACATTCGGGATTGCGAATACCGGCAGGCCATCGGGCAGCTTACCCTCGCCCGCGACATTGTTGACCGGGATGTTCCAGAAAACCACCGCCGCTGTTAGCAGCACAATGGCGACCAGCGGACTTGGTACGGCCTTGGTAATACGCGGAAAGCCGTAAATAATGGCCAGCCCGGCAGCGACCATCGCGTAGGTTTCCCACCCGACACCGGTCAATTGCGGAATTTGCGCCATGAAGATCAGGATCGCGAGCGCATTGACGAATCCGGTAATCACGCTGCGGCTGACAAATTGCATCAACAGATCGAGCCGCAGGATCGCTGCGATTCCCTGGATGATGCCCATCAGGATCGTGGCAGCAAACAGATAGTCCACGCCGTAATCGCGGACCAGCGGAATGACCACCACGGCCACGGCAGCCGTCGCGGCGGAGATCATGCCCGGCCGCCCGCCGACCAGCGCGATCACCATTGCAATCGCGACCGACGCATACAGGCCAACACTGGGATCCACCCCCGCAATCAGCGAAAAACCGATCGCTTCGGGTATCAGCGCCAGCGACACCACGATCCCGGCCAGAATATCGGCACGGATATTGCCTAACCAGTCTTGCTTCAGATTTTGCAGTCGGGTCGCGCGCGCCGGGGCGGCGCTGGCGGTGGCAGCGGTCATAGATCGGTCCTGTGGATGCGCACCGGAAGGCCCCTCTGGCTTCGGGCATGTCGCTTCGTTCGGTTGTGCATTAGCGGCTTATGTTGCAATGCACAACCGGAGCCGATTATTGCGGCGCAGGCCGCCCGGAATGCATCATCCCGCCAGCATGTCCTCGATCTGGCCAAGCCGTTCCTTGCCGAAGAACATTTCGGTGCCGATATAGAAAGTGGGAATACCAAATGCGCCGCGCGCAACCGCAGCCTCGGTATTGTCCATCAGCGCCTGTTTGACCGCCGGGTCCTGCGTTTGCATCAGCAATTCCGCCGCATCATATCCCGCCGCCATCAGTACCGGACCCACGGCCTCAGGATCGGCCGGATCAATCGCGTCATGCCAGATGGCGGGCAGCATGATGTCGAGAATCTTGAGCCGGTCCGCATTGCCCGCCGCGCATAAAAGCCGCTGCAAAGTCACCGAATTAAACGGGAATTTGGGGTTCATTGTCCAGTCGTTGAAGCCGTGCCTGGCAATGAAACGGTTCATCTCCAGCATGGCATATTCATTCTTCCCCTTCACCTCCGCATCGCGGATGAAGGGAGGCGCATTGCCGGTGTGTTTGTGCATTCCGGCGAGGAATACGGGTGTGATTTCGATGCTGGCCCCCGTCCGCGCGGCAATATCCTTCAGCGGATAATAGGCGAAATAGGCATTGGGGCTGACAAAGTCGAAAATCAGTTCGATGGTTTTGATCATTATTTTCTTCCTAGCCAGCTTACATAATTAGCTCAGTCAGACAGAGGAAACCGGAATGCAATGACAGGTCTAATCGCAAATTCCGAGCTGGCCGAGCGCTGATTTTCTGAACGTGTTACCTTTACACCAAAACTCGTCACTGATTTTGCCGTATTGGGCAGTTTTTCCTTAAGCCAGTCAGATGCATCAATACCGGCGGAGAATTCAATGCCATGCCTGTTGCGTCTAGCTGTTGGAATATCATCATCATAAAAGCGATATTGGTAATCTACGCCTGAAGTCAGCGAGAGCCCGCTGGCAATACCCAGCTTTAAAGCAAACCCTGTATCCAAGTTCCAGCGATCAAAAGTGTCATCGCTCGATTCAACTCGTGAGACACCACTTGCGCCCGAAAACTGCAAATCACCAATTCTGACTTCCGGGGTTGGCAAGTCATACTTGAACTTCGCGCCGAAAGTGTGATCGGTACGGTCACGGGTTTCAAGAAAACTGCCGTAGTTCAGATTTAGCTGGTAGCTCGTGACCAGCGACCAGGGCCCTCTTTCAAAATCATAGGCGAGCGCAGTGTCAAACTTCAAAGATGATTCGCTATCGTCTTCATCGTTCTCAAGATCAGTCGTCCATCCGGCTTTAGCACTTGATGTGAATTTTAAATTTGACGTTACATCTGTGTCGAAATGCAACCCGGTTTCAAATTCAGAGTTGGCATCACTAAAGGTATCTTGGCTATCGTCAGTCGCAAAATCGCCAGCAATTTTCGGTGATAATTTAAGTGTTAGATAGACGTCGCTTTCAAGAACTGAATCGCTCTCTTTGACGGCTGGCGTTTCTTGCGCAGTGACTGATTGAGGAACCCACAATAGCGCCCCGACTGCCACTGCCGTTGGTCTGGTCAAAGATGTAACTGTCGGCATTGTACACTCCCGTTGATGTTAAGAGTAGCCTTGCAGAACAAATTTAGCCTCTGCGTGTGACCTGCATCACAAACCGGCAGCCGCCAGCGCGCGGTCCATATCTTCGATTACATCCTGCACATCTTCCAGACCGACATTGATCCGCAGCATACCCTCGGCCACGCCCATGTCCTGCCGGGCGTCGTCACTCATGCCCGCATGGGTGGTGCTGGCGGGGTGGCACATCAGGCTGAGGGCATCACCGATATTGTTGCTGATATCGATCAGCTGCATCGCGTCGAGGATCGCGTGGGCTTGCGCCCGCCCGCCATCAACGACGAAACTGAAAATCGGCCCGCACGCATCCATCTGTTTTTGCGCCAGATCATAGGAGGGGTGGCTGGGCAATCCGGGGTGCATCATAAAGCCGCCTGCTGCCACAATCCGCTGTTCCATGAATCGGCCGAGCGTCAGCGCATTCTCGCTCTGTTTGTGCGCGCGCAGACTGAGCGTTTCGAGGCCTTTCAGCACCACCCATGCATTGAACGGGGCGAGGTTGGGGCCGGTATTGCGCTGAAACGGCAGCAGCGTATCATTGATAAATGCCTCGCTGCCGCACACCGCACCGGCCAGAACGCGGCCCTGCCCGTCCATCAGCTTGGTCGCGCTATAGGCCACCACATCGGCGCCAAATTCCATCGGGCGTTGCAGTGCAGGGCTGCAAAACGCATTATCGACCACGCTGGTGATCCCGTGCGCGGTGGCCAAAGCGCACACATGCTCCATATCGACAATATCAAGCGTGGGATTGGCCGGGCTTTCAAAGAAAAACACTTTGGTATTGGGGCGGATCGCCGCCTCCCACGCGGCATTGTCGGCGCTGTCGACCACGGTCGTCTCAATCCCGAAACGCGGCAGCAGAGTATCAACCAGCCAGCGGCACGATCCAAACGCAGCGCGAGCCGCAACGCAGTGATCGCCCGCCGACAATTGGCACAGCAACGCCGCCGTCATGGCCGCCATTCCGCTGGCCTGAGCGCGGCACGCATCCGCGCCTTCCATCAAGGCAACCCGTTCCTCCAGCATCGCCACGGTCGGGTTTTGCAGACGCGAATAGGTCATGCCCTGCTCGTCACCGGCAAAACGCGCCGCAACGGTGGCGGCATCATCATAGGTATAGCCGCTGGTGAGGAACAGCGCCTCGCTGGTTTCACCATGCTCGCTGCGCCAGGTGCCGCCGCGCACGGCCTGTGTGGCGGGCCGCCAGCCTCGGGTGATAGAGCGGTCGGTTCCGGTGGTCTTTTTCATGGGGCCGCGATCTATCGTGCGCGCGGGCGCACGGCAAGCAGGCTGTGCCATTGGCGCGCGATGGCGCGGCCATCAGCCATATCGACAGCCACTCTGCCACAGTGTAGCGAGAGCGAGATACGAAACAGGAAAACACCATGCCAACCGATCTGACGATACATCAATTGCTCGCGATTGCGGGCCTGGTGGTGGCTCTGCCGCTGCTTGCCTATCTCGCCGCCGCGCAGAAACTGGCACATAGCGCGGTCATCGCCGCGTCGTTATCCGCCGGATTCGCCGCGTTCACGGCGGTCACGATCTGGTCGGAAGGCATACTGCCGGTCATAGCCAACCACACGGTCAATCTGTGGGGCGTGCAGGTCTGGTACGATTTGCTGATGGCAGTGGTGATCGCGCTGTTCTTTATCGTGCCGCGGGCGCGCAAGGCGGGTATGATGGTGCCGCTATGGGTGATGTTTGTCGGCGCCACGGCGAGCATTGGCTTGTTGGCGATGGTTGCCCGGCTGTTCTGGTTAGAAAGAGCGGGGCAGGAAATCGCGGCGGAGGGGTAGGCGCGGGCGCGCCTCTGTGCATGCGCTTGCCCCCCGTGGAGCGGCATGGGGGTTTTAGCCTGGCCGGCATCAGCAAGAACGGCATGAAACGGGATTTGCGGTAATGGATGTGCGCCCTCTGGCGCGCGGCGTCCGCTGCGACGCTGGAAGATGGCGGTTGCGCATCACGCGGACCCGCTGCGGACCATATCCCCGTCAGACAGATGCAGACGCGCATGATGGCTTGCGCAGGACGCATGGGCGCAGTAGCGGACCTGCGAATGCGACCCTCTGCCCATAATGACAGTGATCCGGTCTGGTGGACCGCCATGCTCACCGCTGCATTCATGGCGCTGGCGGCAATCCGGCTGACAGTGCCGAGCGCGCCCTATTTTGACGAGACGCATTATGTGCCCGCCATGCGTGCATGGCTGGATAATGGCGCATGGCTAAACCGCGAACATCCTATGCTGGGTAAACATCTGATTGCACTGGGGGTGACGCTGTTTGGCGATGGACCTCTGGGCTGGCGAGTTCTGCCCTGGCTGGCCGGGGGTGCAGGGCTGTTTGCGTTCATCCGGGCGCTGTGGTTTGCCAGCCATTCGCGCTTCGCCACGCTGGCATTCGGGGTGCTGCTCGCCAGCGGATTTGCGCTGTTTGTTCACGCGCGCATCGCGATGCTGGATATCTTCATGGCCGCTTTCTTCGCTATCGCATTGTGGCACTGCGCCGCAGCGATCCGTCAGCCCGAAACCGGCCGGTGGCGGCTCGCGATTGCCGGGATAGCAATTGGCCTGTCGATGGCTTCCAAATGGAACGTGGTGTTTCTGGCAATGCTGCCGGGACTGGCTTTTCTGGCCGCGCGGCTCACCGCAGGGCGGCGGCGATGGTTCACCAGCCAGCGCGGCGTACCGGTGCCCGGAATATCTTTGCTGGAGGCTGCATTGTGGCTCGGCGTGGTGCCTCTATTCGCCTATTGGCTGACATATTTGCCCGCATATTTTGCGCCGGAAAAACCGCTTGCCCCGGACGGTTTCATCGCGATGCATGGGCTGGTGATGGACACGCAGGCCTCCATCACGCAGCCGCATCCCTATCAAAGCAACTGGCCCGATTGGGTGCTGAATATCCGCGCGATCTGGTATCTATATGAGCCGGTTGACGGGGCGCAGCGCGGGGTGATGCTGATCGGCAATCCGCTCACCATGCTGATCGGCCTACCCGCCTTGGCCTGGTGTGCGTGGACGGGCGTGATGCGCAGACGGTGGGACGCGCTGGCCGTAGTGATGCTTTACACTGTCAGCCTTGGTATGTGGGTGTTCATCAACAAGCCGATCCAGTTTTATTACCACTATTTCCTGCCCAGCTGCTTCCTGCTGGCGGCGTTGGCCTTGGCGCTCGATGATATCAGGCAAGCGGGATACCGCTGGATCGCTCTGTCTATTCTGGCCGCGAGCGTGGCCATCTTCGCATGGTATTACCCAATCCTCAGCGCCGCACCGCTGGACGGGGATCAGGCGTTTCTGACATGGACATGGCTGGGTAGCTGGCGTTAAGCCTTGCCTTAGCGGTAGCGGCCCCAGACAAACCGGCTGGACACGGCATAATTCCAGACCGCGCCGATGATGATACCCACACAGGCGGCAAGCAGCCAGTAAACCCCGCGTGTTTCAAGCAATGTTGCAGCGGCGACATTGGCGAATGCGCCGATGGAACAGGTGATGCAGAACCCGGCCCAGCCCTTCACCACGGAGGCCGCACCGATCAACCGCTGGTCACGATATGTGAGCCAGTTATTGAGCCAGAAATTGAAACTCATCGCGACCAAAGTGGCTGCGATGCTGGCGTGGAGAAACCCGCTGCCGAGCAGCCGATAGAGCAGCGCCAGCACAGCCACATGCACCGCCACACCAGCCGCGCCAACCGTGCCAAACAGGGCAAAGCGTGTGGGGATGATCCGCCCGAAACTGCGATCATAGAGGCTGGTCAGAAATTCAAATGCGATCACGCGGTCAAGCTTGCTTTCGCCCGTGAGACGCTCGGCAAATTTCAGCGGCAATTCGGCCACTGTCAACCGCTCGCCCGCTGTCAGAATGTCCAGTAGCAATTTGAACCCGATGCCCGATAATTGCGGGGCCAGCGCCCGCACGCGCGCTGTTTCGAGCAGGAAAAACCCGCTCATCGGATCGGTCAGATCGGTGCGGGTCATCCGCCGCGCGATACGGTTGGCCCAGCCTGATGCGATGAGCCGTTGTTCGCTCGCCAAGCCCGCTGCACTGCCGCCGGGTATAAACCGCGATGCCACCGCAACATCTGCCGCGCTGCTGCGCACCTGGTCTAGCATGGCAGGAAGCAATTCGGGATCATGCTGGTGGTCAGCATCCATTACTGCCGCATAGGGCGCCGCAGTCGCGCACATCCCCTCGATCGCGGCGGAGGCCAGCCCTTGCCGCCCGATCCGCTGGATTACGCGAATACGCGGGTCGGTCTGCGCCAGCCGCCTTGCTTCATCCGCAGTACCATCGGCGCTATTGTCATCGACAATGATCGCTTCCCAAGCAGTGTCGCCCATCGCCGCCGCAATCCGCCGGATCAGCGGCGCGAGATTGCCGCGCTCATTCAGGGTTGGCACGATGATGGCAAGATCGGGCGCGCGTCTGGACATGGGTTGGTCAAAGGCGCTCCAGCACGGCGTCGCCGATGGCCATTGTGCCCAGATCACCGCCCAGATCACCGCCGCGAATACCATCCGCGAGCGCCGCAGCCACCGCGTTTTCGATCCGCAGCGCATTGGCGTCATCGCTAAAGGAATGGCGCAGCATCATCGCCGCTGACAGGATTGTCGCCATCGGGTTGGCAATCCCCTGCCCCGCAATATCGGGCGCGCTGCCGTGGATCGGTTCATACAGGCCGAATGTGCCATAGTCCGTGGTCCGCTCGCCCAAAGATGCGCTGGCGAGCAGACCGATTGAGCCGACGCACATGCTGGCCAGATCGGACAGAATATCGCCGAACAGATTGCCGGTCAGAACCACATCGAACTGGCCCGGATCCTTGACCATCTGCATCGCCGCATTATCGACATACATATGGCTGAGCGCGACATCGGGATATTCCGCCGCGACCTCTATCACCACATCACGCCATAGCTGGCTGGTTTCCAGCACATTGGCTTTGTCCACGCTGCACAGTTTGCATCCGCGTGTGCGCGCCGCCTGAAAGCCGGAATGGGCGATGCGGCGCACCTCGCTTTCGGAATAAGACATCATGTCCCACCCCTCGCGCTGGCCATCGGCGGTTTTGCGCATGCCCTTGTCGCCGAAATAGACATCGCCGTTCAGCTCGCGCACGATCAGCATATCGATCGCGGCGGCAAGTTCCGGCTTCAGGCCCGACATATCTTCCAGCCCAGCAAACACCGTCGCGGGGCGCAGATTGGAAAACAGCCCCAATTCGGCCCGCAAACCGAGCACCGCCTGTTCGGGCCGCAAATGCCGCTCCAGAGTGTCGCAGGCCGGATCGCCCACCGCGCCGAACAGAACCGCATCGGCGGCGCGCGCCATATCCAGCGTTTCAGCGGGCAGCGGGTGGCCGTGCCGGTGATAGGATGCGCCGCCCACATCGCCTTCAAACAATGCTAGGCCGGGCAGATCAAGCGCCTCCAGCACGCGCACGGCTTCTCGCGTGACTTCCGGCCCGATACCGTCCCCGGCAAAGACTGCGATTTTCATGAATGACTGGTCCCGATTATTTTGGCGAGCCGCGTGCGCAGCAATATGCGGGCTGACATAACATCGCCATATGTACCGGCAAGCAAGTGTTTCTCTATTGGGGTAAACAACCGGTCGAAAGCCGCCAATGCGGCGTCAAAACCGGCAAATTGCGCCGCTTGGCCCCCGCCATAGCCAAGATCGCGCAGCAACAGCGTTTCATAGGTCACCAACCCGCCCAGCCAGCCGCGCGCTGACGGGGCGCCGCAAATCGCATCCAGCACCGCTTTCAACACGGCATAAAGTTCAGGATAGGCAAACCGTTCGGGCAGCACGCTGGCGCTGAGCGCGGTAACCCAGTTGATCGCAGCGGCAGGCAATGGTTCGCTCAGCCAGGGGCCGCGGCTTTCCACCAGTTCCAACCGCGCAAAGGGTAATTGGCTGTCCGACTTGGCGCGCAGTTCGGCCTCCACCAGATTGCCGGGAATAACCACTGGCCGCATCCGCCGTCCGCGCCCGCCCGCAACATAGCCTGCGAGCATCCCGTGCTCCTCTGTCAGGAAACGTGCAATGACAGCGGTTTCGCCATGCGGCCGCGCGGACAGGAAAATCGCCGACGCGCGCAGGTTCATGGTTGGGGTGGCGGCAGAGTGGTGCCCGGCTGCAATTTATTTGGCCAGCTTTGCCTCAAGCGCATCGAGCCGTGCAGACAATGTCTCGTTCTCCTCGCGCGCTTTGGCGGCCATATCCTTCACCGCATCAAACTCGTCCCGGCCAACGAAATCCATGCCGCCCATCGTTTCCTTGATCCGTTCGCGCGCGCTTTCACGCGCCTCGCGGGTCATGCCTGCAAAGGTACCGGCGGCACCGTTCATAAGTTTCACAACATCGGCGATCATTGGGTTCTGGCTCTGCATAACTACTATCTGGTCCCTTGCCCTTAAACCTACAACCCTAAATCTCGAACCGCTGGACGGCCTGCGTTGGATCCTGCCCATCCGCATCGGGGTTCAGTTTGAGAAATTCATAATTGAGCACGGCCGCGAAGCACACCCAAGCGAGATAGGGAACGAGCAGCACCGCCGCCAATTTTCTTACGCGGTAAAACAGTGCCATGACCACCAGCAATGTTATCACCACCGCAGCGAGCACATATAGGCCCGCCGTCATTTGATATGCGCCGAAAAATACCGGCGTCCATGCCAGAGTGAGCATGAAATGCAGAGCAAACACGATCAATGCTGCGGTCCGCCCGCGCGCACCCCAGGCGGCGCAGACAAGCGCGACCGCAATCCCGATGATAATGAACAGCGCGGTCCACACGATACCGAACCACATCGGTTCTGGAAAAATATCAGGCTTGATAAGGCTTTGAAACCAGATGCTGTCGGCGCCGCCGAATTGGCCAGAGACAAATCCCAGCAGGACACAGGCCGGTACCGTGAATAATGCCCAGCGTAAAAAGCTGGCGCGCAACTGCCCCTTTGAAGCCAAACCGGAATTGCTCATCCAAGGTCCCCAATACTTACACCAAGGCGATTCGTGATGCTGCTTCTTGGCCCGCCTTGGTCAAAGCCGCAATGGGCGCGGATGCGGTAATCCGCACCCTGTCCCGTAATGACTTGGTTCGGGTTTCCAAACCGATCAGTCTGGCCCGAAGTCGCAATATATCATGTGCGCTGCGCCGCGATCAGAAATTCGGCATTGCCTTGCGGGCCGGTAATCGGGCTGCGGGTGATTCCATCGATCTGCCAGCCGTCACCGGCCAGCCATTCGTGCACTTCATCGCACACGCGCGCATGTATCGCTGGGTCGCGGACAACGCCGCCTTTACCCACTTCCTCGCGGCGAACTTCGAATTGGGGTTTGATCAAAGCGACCAGGCGGCACGTTTGCTGCGCCAGTTTCAGCGGAACCTCCAACACCTTGCGCAGCGCGATGAAGGATGCATCGCAAACCACCCAGCTATAGGCATGCGGGATCATGTCGGGTGTCAAAATGCGCGCGCTGGTCTGCTCCAGCACGGTAACCCGCGTATCCCCGCGCAGCGACCAGGCGAGCTGGTTGGTCCCGCTATCGACCGCGATCACATGGCTGGCCCCGCCTTGCAGCAACACATCCGTGAAGCCGCCGGTGGAACTGCCGACATCCATCGCGGTGACGCCAGCGGGATCAAGCCCGTATTCCGCCAGCGCATGGGCCAGCTTTATCCCGCCCCGGCTGACCCAGGGATGATCGCGCCCGCGGACGTCCAGCGGCGCGTCTTCGGCTAGGCGGTGCCCGGATTTTACCAGTTTGGTTTCGCCCGAAAATACCTGTCCCGCCATCACCAGTGCCTGCGCGCGCGTGCGGCTTTCCACCAGTCCGCGTTCGACCAGCAATTGATCAAGACGAAATTTTTTTGTCATAGACTGTAGCGCCAATAGCCGTCATGAGCGGGCAAAGAAACCATAAGGATGTATTTGTGAGAAAATTGCGTGTCATTGCCCTGTTACCTGTTTTGGCACTGGCATGCTGTGCGCCCGCGCCGGACCCCGGCTCTGTGCCGCAGCCGGTGACGCGCACCGCGCCCGCGCCCTCAGTGGTGCAGGAACCGGTTTATAATAACTTCCTCGATGCGCCGCAGACGCCCGGCACGTGGACCTATAATGAAGGGGACGATTTCAGCTATGCCCTGTTTGCCCCCGCTGGCCAGCCCGCGCGCTTTGGCATCGAATGTATGAAGCCCAGCCGCGAGGTCCGTCTGGTTCGCGGCACTGCTGGCACCGGACCCACACCGATGCGCATCAGGACGGAGACGTTGCAGCGCCTGATCACCGCAACCCCTGCTGCCGATGGCCGCCCAATGGTGATTGCGACACTGCCTGCCAGCGATAATCTGCTCGACGCGATGGCGCTTAGCCGGGGCCGCTTTGCGGTGGAGACAGGCGGCGTGGAAACGCTGTACCTGCCCGCCTGGGCCGAAGTAACCCGGGTGATCGAAGATTGCCGGTAAAGTCCGCATTGCGGCAAAAAAATATCAAATCAGCACTTGCATTGCGCATCAAAAGGAATCAGATTGCGATCAAGATCAGCGGCGAACGCGGTCTTGGGCCACCCGGTGATCGGCGGGCTCTGGCTTTCTAGCGCGAAAGGAGGTGATCCGATGTCTCATGGTTCAATTAAGGGGTCGGTTAAGTTCCACACGAGAAGTACTCTGGGCTGAGGCCCGATAGAGTTTTCGTGGACGGCACTTCTGGCCGTTGACCATGCGAAAGGCGGTACCCGGTTAGGCCGGGGCCGCCTTTCACTTTTTTGGGATTGTTTTTATTTGCTTTAGCCTCAAACGCCGGGCGCCTGCATCCGCAGGCTTGGCTTCCTCGCATAAGCTCGGGCGCGCGGTCGCGCTTGCGGTTCACTGGTCGTGAACCGAACATTCCAAGTCAACAATTTGAGAGCTTGCTCTTGGTCACGACAGTCAGAGGGCGACTGCCCGACGCGCGGTTAGCGCGGTAGCCTAAGGGAGCGGATGCGACCGCCGGCGCTTGAGGCTAAAGCAAACAAAAACATACGCCCGGCGTTTGAGGGGCCAAACAAAAACGCCTCAAACAAACACAACCTCCGCCGCTTGCAGAACATCCAAACTCTCATTATCCGCCAAGGTATGGAATTTACGACGCTGCCTCACCCCTCGCCGACGCCAGACGCAGACCGCATGGCGGCGCTGATTGATCCCGGATTTGGCAAGCTGTTTTCCGATCACATGGTGGTGATCGACTATGTCGAAGGAACCGGCTGGCACAATGCCACTGTCGGCCCGCGCGGGCCGATTGCGCTCGATCCCGCCGCATCGGTGCTGCATTATGCGCAAGAGATTTTTGAGGGCATGAAGGCGTACCGACACGAAGATGGCGGCATTGCGCTGTTCCGGCCCGAGGAAAACGCCCGCCGTCTGAACGCGAGCGCAGACCGGATGGCGATGCCCAATATTCCCGAGGCGATGTTCATAGAGGCTGTTCGCCAATTGGTGGCGATTGACCGCGACTGGTTCCCCAGCGTGGAAGGCGGGTCGCTCTATCTGCGGCCCTTCATGTTTGCCAGCGAAGCGTTTCTGGGGGTGCGGCCCGCGACAGAATATAAATTCGTGGTGATTGCCAGCCCGGCCGGAAATTACTTCAAATCGGGCGCTCCCGCCGTGTCGATCTGGACCAGCGAATATTCGCGCGCGGCCCCTGGCGGCACGGGCGCGGCCAAAACCGGCGGCAATTATGCGGCCAGTCTGGTGCCAACCCGCGAAGCGTTTGATCGCGGCCATGACCAGGTGCTGTTCCTCGATGCGGTGGAGCATAGATGGATTGAGGAACTGGGCGGGATGAACCTGTTTTTCGTGATGGATGATGGCAGCGTGATCACGCCGCCGCTGACGGGTACCATCTTGCCCGGCATCACCCGCAACAGCCTGATCCAGCTGATGCGCGAGGAAGGGCTGACCGTGCGCGAAGAAATGTACAGCATCGACCAGTGGCGCGCTGATGCTGCCAGCGGCAAGCTGCTCGAAACGATGGCCTGCGGCACCGCTGCGGTGGTCACCCCGGTGGGCACGGTGGACGGCAAAGACGGCCCCTTCACCATCGGCAGCGGCGGCCCCGGGCAAATCACATCGAAACTGCGCGAAAAACTGGTCGGCATCCAGCGCAGCAGCGTCGAGGACACGCATGGGTGGGTGATGCGGCTATAAAGCGGGTCCGCTCAGCGGGCATTCTCACGCACATAGTGCCAGCCGCTGTTCCATCGCATCGATCAGCCAGCGTGTGGCGGGGCCCGGCTTGGTATCACGCCGCCACATCGCGCTGAGCGTGTACCCATCGCCCGGTTTTTCGGGCAGGTCGAGTTCCACCAGAGCGCCGCTCGCCAGATCACCGGCGACCATATGGCGCGGCATATTGCCCCAGCCGATGCCTTCTTTCAGCAGCGAATGCTTTGCGCCCAGATCGGCCAATCGCCAGCTTTGCGGGCTGAGGACAGAAAACTCGCGCCCATCGGTCAGCGGCGAACGGTCTGACAGGACCAGTTGCAAATGGGTGCGGCTTTCCCCCGGTCGTATACCCGTTGCGGCCAAGGGGTGATCGGGTGTGGCGACCGGGATAAGCTCAACCCCGCCGATCGCCTGCCGGTCCAGTTCGGGGTGATCACCCACCACCGGTCCGGCAATGGCGATATGCGCTTCCTTGGTCAGCACGCACGCCGCCACTGCGCCCAGCGCCTCCACATTGAGCCGCAGAGTAACGGTGGGATAGGTCGCCCGGAATTCACGGAGCACCCGCGCAGTAACGTCCCCGGGTACCATCACATCGATCACGAGCGAGACATCGCTTTCCAGCCCGGCATGCAGGCTGCGCGTCTTGGCGAGCAGCGCATCGACGCTGCCGATCACTCCGCGCGCCTCCGCCATCACGCCATGACCGGCATCGGTTAGCACCGGTTTGCGCGACCCCTCGCGCGCGAACAGCGTCACGCCAAGCTGTGCCTCCATCTGGGCAATGCCATAACTGATCGCCGATATGGCGCGGCCCATCCGCCGTGCCGCCCCACCAAAGCTGCCCTCCTGCGCCACCGCAAGGAAAATGCGCAATTGATCCAGCGTGGGTTCGCCAATCCGCATATTATCTATCCGTTCGAATTATCTGAACATTCTATCGTATTTTATCCCAGTTCTATGATGGGTTATCAAGGCCTATCTCCGCCATCACAGAATTACGGATCACGGAGAATGTCCCATGACTGACCAACCCTTCATCGAACTGCGCCCGTATCGTTCGCTCGGCTCCGCCAATCACGGCTGGCTGGATGCGCACCACCATTTTTCCTTCGCCAGCTACCATGATCCGGCGCGGGTCAATTGGGGCGCGCTGCGCGTATGGAATGATGATACGATCGCAGCCGGAACCGGCTTCCCGCCGCATCCGCATAGTGACATGGAAATTATCACCTATGTCCGAAAAGGCGCGATTACTCATACCGACAATATGGGCAATGAAGGCCGCACCGAAGCGGGCGATGTGCAGGTCATGAGCGCGGGTAGTGGCGTGCAGCATTCCGAATATAACCGCGAAGACGAAGAGACGCAGATTTTTCAGATTTGGATCATCCCGGATGCGCGCGGCGGCACCCCGCATTGGGGCGCGGCTCCCTTTCCCAAGGGTGACCGGGCGGGCAGGTTCGTTCCGCTTGCTTCTGGCGCGGCCAATGATGAAGCGTTGCCAATCAGGGCCGACGCACGCGTTTTGGGTGCAACGGTGAAAGCGGGCGAAAGCGTCACTTACGATACTGCCCCCAGCCGCCATCTCTATCTGGTCCCCGCCACTGGCAAGGTCCGTATTGGCGATGTGGAGGCAAACGCACGTGACGGTGTCGCGATCACACAGATGGACAGCCTCACCATCACCGCATTGGAAGACAGCGAGCTCGTTCTCGTCGATGCGGCGTAAGGAATGGGTCAGGAGGATAGAGAATGACCAATATTCTACATATCAGCGCCAGCATTGGCGGCGAGGAATCCGTATCGCGCACTCTCAGCCGGAAACTGGCTGAAGGGCTTGCGGCCCAATCCGGCGGCACAGCTGTGGGCAGCGCGATGGACTTTATGACCCCGTGGCTGACGTTCTTCCTCGGCTTTCTCGGCATCCACGATGCCCAAGTGATCGCAGCTGACGGCATTATGGGCGCAGATGGCGGGGCGAAGATTGCTGCCGCGCATGAGGCAGTGGAAGCAGCGATCGGTTGAATAGAGTGCCGGGGTCTTTACCCTTCCGGCACCCCGTTTTTCAATTCCTGCAGCCACACATCGGCCACCGCATCGCTTGGGGCGCGCCAATCGCCGCGCGGGCTTAATGCGCCGCCTGCGCTGACTTTCGGGCCATTGGGCAGTGCGCTGCGCTTGAACTGGCTGAACTGGAAGAACCGCCACAGAAATTTCTCCAGCCACATACGGATTGTCGCCAGATCATATTCGTTCTTCTTCGCTTCGGGGAAGTCAGCGGGCCATTGGCCTTCGCCAGCATTTTTCCATGCGTGATAGGCGAGGAAGGCAACCTTGCTCGGCCGCTGCCCCCAGCGGATAATATGATGCAGGAAAAAGTCATTAAGCTCATAGGGGCCGATTTTGCTTTCGGTGCTTTGCATCGCGCCCCGCTCGTCTGCCGGGACCAGTTCGGGGCTGATCTCTGTGTTAAGGATCGCGGTCAGGACATCATCGGTCGCCGCATCAAACTGGCTGGTTTGGACCGCCCAGCGAATGAGATACTGGATCAGCGTTTTGGGCACACCCGCATTGACACCGTAATGGCTCATCTGGTCCCCCACGCCGTACGTACACCAGCCCAGCGCCAGTTCGGACAGATCGCCGGTCCCCAGCACAAAACCGTCATGCTGGCCCGACAGGCGGAACAGATAGTCAGTCCGCAATCCCGCCTGAACATTCTCAAATGTCACATCGTATACGGGTTCGCCATCCGCAAAGGGATGACCGATATCTTCCAGCATGGTCGTCGCGGCAGGAACAATATCGATCTCCTGAGCCGAGATACCCATCGCTTTCATCAGCTTCCACGCATTGCTTTTGGTGTAATCCGACGTGCCGAAACCGGGCATAGTAAAGCCCTTGATCATTTTGCGGTCAAGGCCAAGCCGGTCACAGGTTTTCGCCGCCACGACCAGCGCATGCGTGCTGTCGAGCCCGCCCGAAACACCTATCACGATGCTTTTGGCTTTGGTGGCGGTCATCCGCCGCATCAGGCCATCGATCTGGATATTAAACGCTTCGTAGCAATCCTCGTCCAGCCTATGCGCGCGGCCCGGCACAAACGGAAAACGGCGGATGGGCCGGTGCAGGCCGACATCACCGCCGGTGAATTTATGCTCAAAACTGACCGTACGGAACCGGTTTTCGGGGCAATCCTCTGCCTCCGCCGCATCATTGAACGTCTGGTTGCGCATCCGTTCGGACAAAATCCGGTCGCAATCCACATCAGCAATGCTCAATTGCGCATCCAGGCTGAACCGCTCGCTTTCGGCCAGCAGATCGCCCATCTCGTAAATCATGCCCTGCCCGTCCCACGACAGATCGGTAGTGCTTTCCCCGTGGCCGCTGGCGCAATAGGCATAGGCGGCAATCGCGCGGCTCGATTGCGCACGGGCAAGCATGTGCCGTTCATCCGATTTGCCGATGGTGACATTGGATGCGGACAGATTGGCCAGGATCGTCGCGCCCGCCAGCGCACCCACAGTCGAGGGCGGATTGGGGGACCAGTAATCCTCGCAAATCTCGGCAAAGACTTTGAAACCCGGTAAATTCGCTGCGGCAAAGATCAGATCGGTGCCGAAGGGTGCGCTATGACCCGCCACCGTCATCTCCTGCCCGACGACAGAGCGCCCATGCGCAAACCAACGCTTTTCATAATATTCGCGGTAATTGGGCAGGAAGCTTTTGGGCACCACGCCAAGCAAACGCCCGCCCGCAATCGCCAGCGCGCAATTAAACAGCTTGCCATTGCGGCGCAGCGGCGCACCGATCAGCAGCATGGGCGAAAGGCTGGCCGATGCGCTGATAATCGCGCCCACGGCCATTTCCACCGCATCGAGCAGCGCGGCCTGCAAATGCAGATCATCAATCGCGTAGCTTGACACGCACAGTTCAGGATACACCACGAGATCGACATGGGCGCTATGCGCGCGCTGCGCCTCTGCCAGCACAGCATCACGGTTGAACGCCACATCTGCGGTGCGGACCTGAGGGGTGCTGGTGGCGATACGGACGAAGCCGTGCCTGTGCGCATCATAAAAATCGGCAGCGGGCGCGGGCGTTGCAACGGGCCGCTCCGCGATCACTGGTGCCTGCGCAGGTGTGAGCCAATCCTCAGGCTTGCACACGCCCAGTTGCGACAGCCGCATCTGTACGGCCGCGCGCGCGATCTTCCCCTTCACTTCCCACCCATAGACCGTGCGGCTGGGCCACCGCCCCGGGGCGCCATATTGCGCGCCAAATTCCTCTGCATTCAAAGGCGGGGAATGCGCCTCTCGCCACTCACGAATTTTCTGGCCGGCGCGGTGCTGCTGAATGGTCATGACAATCAAGTATCCCCAAAGGATACCGGTTGGCAAGCGATTACTGCTGCTAAGCCGCGCCGGTCAGAAATTCGATCAAGCCGCGTTCATAGCGGGACTGGTAACGCGTTTTGCGCGGCAGGGCCGCCGTGCTGAAGGATGGTTTGTCGCCGCCCAGCGCGGCGATAATGTCTGGATGGATGTAGCTGCTGCGCGTGACGGCAGGCGTATTGCCCAGGCGGGCAGAAACCTCTTCCAGCATGGCTGCGATGGTGAGTTCGCCGTTTGCGTCATACGCCATCGTAAAGCCGAGCACGCTGGCGTGCCATGTGCGGAACATCTTGGCGGTAAAATCCTCCCCCATTGTCTCGCGGATATAGGTGTTCACATCGGACGAACCGATCGGGTGGCGCGCGCCATCATCGCCGATATATTGAAACAGATCCTGCCCGGGTAAATCCTGCAATTCACTGACCACCTCGCTCAACGCGTCATCGCGCAGCTCAATGGCGCGGTCTTGCCCGGATTTCCCGCGATAGTGGAGATGAATTTCAGCGCCATCGACAGAGGCATGGCGCTGTTTTAACGTCGTTGCGCCGTAACTCTTGTTCTCCCGCGCATACACATCATTTCCGACTCTGACGAAACCCCGGTCAAGCAGGCGGACAACGCTGGCGATCACCCGCGTACAGCGTATGCCGCTCATCTGGATATCCTCGTCAACACGCTTGCGGAGCAACGGCAGCAATTCGCCAAATACCGCACAGCCATCAAACTTCTCACGCTCCTTCATTGCGCGGAATTCCGGGTGATAGCGGTACTGTTTGCGGCCTTTATCATCATAGCCGGTTGCCAGAATATGCCCGTTGGGTGCGGGGCAGAACCATGCATCACTATAGGCTGGCGGCAAGGCCACTGCATTCAGCCGGGCCTTTTCCGCACGGTCACGGATCAGCACGCCCTTGGCATCGTAATAGGCCCAGCCCTTGCCAGCCCCTTTGCGGCGTATGCCGGGCAGCGTATCATCAATATAGATTAGCTTTTCACTGTGCATGGAAAGGTAACCCGCCGCTATGCTTGCAGTTCCGCACCCCCACAGCCAAATCATACGAACAGTAAAACAGACAGAGCACGCAGGAGATTTCCCGATGGCCGACCCGGCATATACCCCGTCCGCATATACCCCGCCCGCAGTGTGGACCCATGACAGCGAAAGCGGCGGCCGCTTTGCGTCGATCAACCGCCCCACAGCCGGTGCCCAGCGCGATGAAGAGTTGCCCAGAGGCAACCATCCCCACCAGCTTTACTCGCTCGCCACGCCCAATGGCGTCAAGGCGAATATTATCTTCGAAGAACTGCTGGAGGCCGGCCACAGTGACGCTGAATATGATGCGTGGATCATCAATATTGGCGAAGGTGAACAATTCACCAGCGGATTTGTCGAGATCAACCCGAATTCCAAAATTCCCGCTATGGTCGATGTCTCTGCAGACACACCCGTCCGCGTGTTTGAAAGCGGCGCGATTTTGATGCACATGGCGGAGAAATTCGGCCGTTTCCTGCCCACCGATGCCGCCGCCCGTGCGGAAACCCTGAGCTGGCTGTTCTGGCAGGTTGGCAGCGCGCCCTTTATCGGCGGCGGGTTTGGCCATTTCTATGCCTATGCACCTGAAAAATACGAATATCCAATCAATCGCTATGCGATGGAAACCAAGCGGTTGTTTGATGTGGCCAATAACCGGCTGAAGAAAACGCGTTTCCTGGCAGGTGATGAGTACACCATCGCCGACATGGCCGCCGCCCCGTGGCTTGCCCCGTTCACCACAGGCGAGATCTACAACGATGCCCACACCTTCCTGTCGATTGATGAATATGAAGCGGTCAACCGCTGGGCATCCGAAGTGATGGGCCGCCCGGCGGTTAAACGCGCAAAAATGGTCAATCGCAGCTGGGGGGATAGAGACGCGCAGCTTCCCAACCGCCATTCCGCCGCTGATTTTGCTGATAAAGCGGTGTAATTTGCGCCATGTCAGGAAAGAGAGACAGGTTCTGGCACATTTTCATGCCTTTGCCCCCTTCCCTTCCTGAAATGGCGCGCTATATGGGCCGTCCCTGACAACGCTTTGACAGATACCGTTCCAGTATCTGACATCGCACCGTCAGGCTGCTGGGGCGTCGCCAAGTGGTAAGGCACCGCTTTTTGGTAGCGGCATTCGCAGGTTCGATCCCTGCCGCCCCAGCCAACTTTTGTTGGTCCAGTAAGCTCCTGAAAAACCTTAGGTTTCTCTGCGAGTCAAAACTCCGTGGCACCCTGCCGTGGCACCCTGCCGTGGCACCCTATCGTGGTTCTGATTTAACGACCTTCAATCGGCGCGATTCGATATGCAAGCCAGCCGCTGTTATCGTGCGGCTTACACACAAGACTATCCACATAATTTGGCACACATGGCAGGTTAGCTCTCTTTTGTTGGCCATTTGAGTGATAGCAGCCTGCTACTGGAAATTGCCATTCGTTTCGACGGAGCGCAGATTAACGCTCCTCACGAGAGTCGCTAAATCTAAGCTGCGTTATGACCACCCGACCTCAAAAGACTGTTTGCCAAAGAACAGCATCGAGACTCCATCGGGTTTTTCAATTTAACAAGCGGTGCGATGAGAAAATTATCTCAGCGCGATGTGGGGGAGAGCCGTCAAAATCCCCAGAACTCGGTGCAATCGATAGGGTTCAGCGCCCCATCGCGAATGCGTCGGTCTGCCTCGCGCCGAGCTTGGCGAATGGCGCATTGATTGGCAGGCGCGACGATTTGTGCCGGCGTTGCGCCGCTTCTTTTGCCATACCGGCGAAGCGATGGGTTGAACCTTTCGGGATATGCGTAAGGACTGGATACCGTCGTAACTGCTACCATTTTGTCAGCTCCGCATAGAGCCGCGACGTCCTCCGGCGGATCGTATGGCTCCGTGAACCAGCCAGTTTGTGCGGGCAGGCCCACGCGCACCGCCATTGGTGAGCCGGTATTGAAAGCAAGATAGCCTCCAGCGTCCACGCCGATCCGTGTGCCAAACGGAAACTGTACGAGTGGATTATCTGTCCCCTCGCGGTCGAGGTAGAAACATCCGTCACGCAAAATAATCGTGTGCTCGCTGCCTAGGTCCAGCACATCTCCGGCAGGCTCCTCGGCCCGGGGGAAGGAGCGGATGTAGTAGGAGAGTTCAGCCGGCAGGGCCTCAGGCACGGGTCTGTCGGGATTGACCGGGGCGGAACTGCTGCCGTCGCCAGTCAGAGATGAAAACGGTTCGTGCAACGGCGCTTCCAGAATGGTAATACGCCCCGTCGTTTCCTGCACTGCGCCCTTTGGAACCGGCGCCGGTTCCACACAAGCCGCCTCGGTATTGCCGCTTTGCATGACCATTTTGCCGCTCTCGTCAAACGAGCAAAGCGGCGGCACGGATGCGCTATCGGCGCACGCTGCCAGTGCTACCAGCACGACCAGCTGAAGCGCGGCCCGGATCATCGCTGGCGCGTTCCCACCAGCACTTGGCCACCGCCTGCCATAATCAGTTCTCCGTTCGGGCCGACGAGGTAATGCGGGTCGGCGCGCAGCAGGGTTTCCAGTGATAGATCAAGCTGCGCTCCTTCTCCTTCGCAATGATGCAAGGTTTGCGCAATGTCCTCGCTTACCGACAATCGGCCCTTGGTCGGAATATAGGATCCGTTTAGGATCGCGCACCCCGCGCGGGCGGTCCAGGTCCGGCCGGTGAAGCTGATCTCACCGTTGCCGGCTTCAGTTGCGATATTATTCTCATCCAGCCGCTGAATCCGCCAGCGAGTCCCGGCGAGCAGCTGCGACACATTCTCCGCTACCGGAACACGCATGGGATCGGGCGAGCCGGCGTTAGGGCCGAGTTCCACGCGATCGGCTAATTCGAGAACGTGATCGCGCGAAAGGATTACGAGCCGTCCTGACCTCGCTCTAACCTTAGGATTTGCGAAGAACAAATCGGACAGGGCCTGTTCCTGCTGCTTGAGGGACTGGCAGGCCATCAACGTTCCTCCCCAGTTGCTGATAGCGAACCGCCCGTCAGCATAAAGGGCGAAGCCGCCGAAACTGTTACAGCCAATGTATCCACCCAGTGAGTCAGGCCCAATGGCGATGTGTGCCTGGCTAACTCCTGCCGTCTCCGGAATCGGAAAACCGTCGATGGCAACCACGCGCCAACGCCCGGTAAGTTCATCAATTGTCGGCGCGGTCGCGCGCTGCCCTTGCCTTAGGGTATTGCTGTTATCATTCGGCGCGGACTGATCGCAGGCAATTAGTGCGAGAGCGGCAAAGTCCATCCAGGCACCCCTCATTTCAGCACCGGGCGCAGCTCAATGTCACCTTCCGGCAGCGGCACGATGTAACGCTGTTCCTCGTTGCAGGGTCCGCCCGTGCAAATGATATCCGGAAAGTTGTTCTCGTTAATCCACCGTGCCGCCTCGGCCACTGCGGGTTCGGTTTTAGGAGTGCCACAAGCAAAAGTGGTTGAGCGGGTCACGGTATAGACAGAAGCGGTTGACCTCTCGCTTAACCGGTCGAAAATCTCATGAGGTCCTGGGGACACCGATCATTCTGGAATAAGAAACCCCGCGACATACCAAGCTGCTGTCCTGTCACACTCAGGTTTCGGCGGCTGGGCGATCGAATTGAGCTGTGCATTTCGAGCTTCGCCACCGGCGAATGTTACCGATGATCCGAGAGGGTATGATTTTTCCATAAATACCAATTTCTCATTTGCACCGTCCCAGCTCGACAGGGTTTTCGGCAATACGAGCAGTTTGCGGCCATCGTTTGGTGTATCGATATAAAGACAGGAACCGTCTCGAGTCAGTGTTCCATCAACAAGCGCATCCTGCGACGCCGCATCTGGATCAAAATCGTAAAGGGCCAACGATACCGTTTTCTGTTCCTTCGAGGTTGAAACGGCATTGGCCTCGGCTGGAGCGCCGGCGGCAGCATCATTATCGCTGCTGACGGTCGATCTCTCCGTTTGCATACACCCGCACGTGATAATGCTGAGGACCGATAAAGCTGCAGATTTATGGAATATAGACTGCGACATTGATCGATGAAGCCTTTTCTATTGGAGTATAATAAGCTGCTTGACATTGACCTGGGTTCGAGCTGGTTTTGCGACCGCCAGAGTGAATGCCAAAAGCGGTCCCATACGCAAACCATGGACCACCACTGTCACCACCGAAACAAGCTAGCTGCGTTTCGCCTGCTACAACCTTATTTCGCACTTCGACAAAACTGTCATTGCACGCGACATATGTGGGGCCATTCGAGCAACCATATTTATCATTGGCTGGGTCATTCGCATAGGCTGGTGCTGCGTCCGTATAGATAACTTCGCCACAACTTTGGCCAGTTGTCTTGCCATAATGACAAATGAAAGTTCCTTTGCGATTGATCCAATCGTTAGCTTGTGTCGTATTGGCCACGCTGCAGTATCCGGTGACGCGGCGAACAGTGCTGCTGTGATCAGCATAGAACTCACCTACTGCCGCATGTCCGCTTGGTGCGCTCATCCATTGTAAATCCATATCAGCGTTGAATGCTTCGCGTCCGGTCGGCACTGACAGAACGTATCCTCTTGTCGGAGAATCGGGAGCTTTATACGTATAGCTATTGCCGCAATGTCCGGCAGTGAGGACTCCAAGTTTTGCTCTATTGGTCCCTTCATATGCAACGAACCCAGTCGTGCAGTTGGCAGTGGTGTCGGCATCGGAAGTATACAGGCCTCCTCCACCCCTGGTATGATCCTCGGTGGTTTCAATCGGTGTGACCTCCAACTCGACCTCATCTCCAAGCAGCGCGACCAGTTGTGGCTGCAATGCACTAATCCGTGAGGCCTCGGTCCCGCTTGCCGTAACCATTACCCGAAAAGCACCTGTCTGTTCGTTATAGCCGTAACCAAGGGGAATATCGTGACCTATCAGCATGGCAATTTCGTTACGCTTTTGCTTAATTGTTTGGCGAGCATTGCGTCGAGTTTTTTTCGCTCGCTCGCGGAAACGAATCGGCGCTGCTTGTTGGGTCGACAAGATTGTTTCAGCTAGTTCAATATCTGCTTCGGTTATCCCTCGTGCAGCCAAGCGCGCAGCTCGGCGTGCAGAGCGACGTTCATCTCGACGCTCGGCTCGCCTCTCTTCGCGGCGTGCATCGCGCCGAGCCTCTTGGCGATTTTCGCGCCTCTCGGCTCGTCGGACAAGCCTTCGCTCTGCACGACGTTCTGCAGCTGTGGTCCGAACCACCAAACCAAAGTCGGCTGAATTGTCGAAGAAAGTCCCTGCGAGTTCGCTACCAATTTCGGTTTCTAGAGCGCGAATTTCTTCCCCGGTGCCATGCATAATTGTCAAACGCCGCATGGCTTCTTCGTGACTGACGCCATAGATACCCGAATATGACTTCGCCTCCGCCGCTAAAGTTTCTGCGAGATCGAGCGGTTCAGGCTGTGCGACGTCATGACCCGGTTCGTCAAATGCAACGGGTTCTTCAACGTCGTCCTGAGCAATCGCCTGATAGGATAGAATGGGAAGAGAAACTGCGCACATGAGCGCCAAAGAAATCTTACTACGCATACTTTCATCCTTCATCTAAAAAGTGCCAAATAATCCGGCCTCAATAGAGAATAGAAAGAAATAAAGACTGCTTCAGAAAGTTCCTATTTTCAATCTAATTTGCCGGATTTTCAGAATATCGTATGGTGGTTAGCGTTTACCACGCCAGTGCAAAAACACTGACATTGTCTTTTGGGAGTATCACCAACGGTGTTGCCAAGCTTCCGCTGGTCAGCCTGCGAACCTTATTATTGCGAAAAGCGTTCCTACCATTGATTATCACGATATTTTCCCCAAGTCTGCCCCGAAGCGATCGGATACGTAGTAGAATCGAATGTCATTGGAGCCCCAGAGGAGATGTGTGCTGTCGTCGGCTACAGGACATTCGCTGGCACCGTAAGGGCAAGTGGCGGTATTACCTTCGAAGGACGGGTTCACAGGAAAGAAGAAGCTAAATTCGTATAGTGAAATGAGGGTGGTAGGATGAGTTTCCGGTTCCGGCACAATGATATCGTTCAGCGCACCGCGTGCGGCGATCAAATTCGCAACCGCCATTACCGCTAACGACCGTCCCATCACGGCAAAGTGCCCTGACGGTTTCCGCCGCCGCCGTTCATCAGCCAGATGTCGCGGTCGATCCGCTGGCTGGTGGCGAAGACCTCGCTCTCGCTCTGCCCGGCGACCTGCGGCAGGCCATTCAGCGTTACCTCCAGCGGAGCGACCCGTGCAACGAAGCTCTGTCCGGCAAAGCTCTGCGCATCGCCCTCCACCTCGACCGCGATCAGGCGCGGCTCGCTCATCGCTTCGCCAGACTGGCGGACCGAAGCGGTGAATGCCTGCGCTACCTCATAGCCGAGGCCGGTGCCGTATTGCTGCATGGGGGAGAGGTGCTGGCGCAAATATTCAGCGCCGCCATGAAAGGGGTCGCCAATTCGGCCCCGGCTGCTTCCGGCCAGATAGGCGCCTGCTTTCGCCAGCCAGGGGCGGGTCTGTTCTTCGGGTGAAGGCCGCACTTCCTCGATAAAACCGCCGTGGTCGTAAAATGCCGCCCGGATTGTCGCACCAGCGCTGCGGAGCGTGCGCTCGACAGCGATACCATCGCTACCGGGGCGCAGATGGAGGACCGCCAGACCAGATGGGTTGGCCTCACGCAATGCCGCCAACCTGACAGAGTAAAGCCAGAAGTCGTCTTCTTCGAGCTTGACCGGCACGAAACCGAATGCCGGGTGATTTGGCCGCGTTTGCGTGCCGTTGCTCATCGCAATCCGGTCCAGAACCCGCCCCGATGAATTGCGCATCACCACGTAGAAACGCCCTGTTTGCGCGGAAATACTTGGCGGACTGCAGGAAGTCATTTGCAGCGGCGGCGGCGGCGGGTCAGTTCGCGCCGCCGGCAGCAAACGGCTGACCCATTCCTGATTGTAGGGGAACGGGGTCACTTGCCCCGTTTCGCTAGTAAAATGCTGTAGCTCCGCGTTAAAGATGCGCTCCGCCTCGCGGTTGACCGTCATTCCCTGACCGAACACGGCAATTCGGTCAGCACTATTGCCTTTCAGCCGGGCGATGGTACGCAGCGTAAGCACGTTCGATGGCTGCTCCCCCATTGCGCGAACACCGTCATCCTCGACCAGCACGAGATCGACATAGGCGGCTTCGGCGACCATTTCGTTTGCGAAATACTGCCCACTGGCTTGGCCAACCGGTTCGCGCCCTTGTGTGTATTGGCAGGCATAAGCCGCCGGAGCAGATGCCAGTATTGCCAGCGCAATTGCGGACGAAAACAGATGTCTCATTTTGCTTGTGCTCCCCTGATTCTATAGGCGCGCTGAATAGGCAGCAGCCGTTCGCGCAGTTCATTGACGGAGATGGGTTCGGGATAGGCTGTCACCGGCCGGGCGATCTCGTCATCGCCGATGCGCGCCGGGCTGATCCACGGGACGGAGACATACCAGTCGCCCTCCGTTCGCGCCGCCCCTTCGCCGCCATTTACGTTGGCGGAGTGGCGATACAGCGCATCGTTCAGATGCAGCACCCAGCGCGATCCCGGCTCCAGCGAATAGGGCAGACCGGGCAGCAAAAACGGTTCGTCCATACCTTGGCCATAGGCGATCACTCCGGCGTCGTCGGTCCGCTCGCCAGATGCCATGCGCTGGAGCAGTATGCTGCCGGGCAGTGCTGTGCCTTTCAGCGTTTCAATGACCTTCCAGCGCACGGATGAGAAAAACCCGTCCGGCCCCGGATCGGCTGTATCAATGCCGACGGGTTCCGCGATTACGATATCGGTCGCGGTCAGCGCGCGTTTCTCCACCGTGGCGCGGCCATTCATGGCCTCCAGAGCCTCGATCGGATCGAAGCCTGCCCTACGCAGATCCAGGATATCCTGCAACGTGATGCCGTAGGCGACGACAAAATGCGTCTGCTGAAGCGACCCGGCCTTGGACGGTTTCTGCGCGACCCAGCGGTCTTCGGTCGTTCCGGGCAGTGGCGGTTCGGGGCGCAGGATCGGCGTGTCTTCCACCAGCGCGCGAATGGCAGCAAAGTCCGGATGCGCTTCCAGCGGATACCAGATCGCGTCCGGGTCTTCGCGCCGTCCCGGAAGATCGGGGTTGAAGAACGCGCCCTGCCATTCAGGCTCGATCCGAACCAGTTCGGGCCAATTGAACGCGCCACGCTGTCCCGCTTTGCCCAGAGCGGTGAGATCGGCGGGCCGCACAGCAACGTAGCCTTCGATCTCGCTGATGCGGACATCCGCCTCGACCCCTGCTGCGGTGAGCTGTGCGGTCATGTCATCGCGTGCGGCCTTGAGTGCATCCGCGCCTTGAGGCACGATCTGGCTGGTGACAAAATCCTGCACGCTCGCAGGCATGATGTCGGCGAGTGCAATCGCGTCGGTGTGAAATACGTGCGCGGTTCCGTAACGGTCGTTCACGTAAATCGCCGCGACCGCGCCGCTATGCTGAGCCAGGGTTACTTCACGCCAGCTTTGCATTTCAGCGAGCCGCGCCATGTCGGCGGCGTAGTCTGCCTCCGCGGCTGCGCGGTTGCCCAGTTCGCGTGTGCGGTCTGCGATGGCTGCTTCACGCCGCTCGCGGTCCCATTGCTCGCGCGGGACGATGCCGCGCACCACGCGGTAGGGGCCGGCGCAGCCGTCTTTGCCCACAGGATTGGTAGGCGGCGCGACTTCACCCGGTTGCAAGCCCATGAGGACTACGTTGGTGTCCGCATACACCTTGGCGCCGGAGAACAGGTTCACCACAGCGACACGGCTCGGGTCAGTCAGGTCAAGCGCCTCGTGCTGCTCCCATACGCCAATTTTGGGCTCCTCGCCTTCCGGCAAGAGCCACAGGCAGCCATCGCGCAGTTCCAGCTTCGCAGGCACGTCAGGCACGCCAACCAGCGTTCTCATCCCACCGCCCGTGCGATTGGGGAACTGCGGGAAAGATCGGACGCGCATGTCCCCGGCCGGGACCGGCGGAGCAGCTACCGGAAATGGGTCCGGTTCGCTGAAGACGACGTAGTCCGGCAAGTCGAACTCGCCGCGCGCAGCGGCGGCACGGATCGGGTCCGCGCTCTGGCCCAGATCAATGTTGACAGTGCCGGAGGTGATGTCAGACCCTGCACCATACCAACTGATGCCAAGCCGGACCAGTTCATCGACGATACGTTTCTGCGTAGCGCGCAGCTCAATCACGGTCGGGCCAGGCCGCTCGACAGGAAAATACAGCGGATCGCTGGTATATTTCGCCAGCGTAGCCGCCGCGTCGCGGGTAAACGCCACCGCAAAGCCGTAGGTGGGCTCATGCTGGATCCACAGACCTGCAAAAGTGTCCGGTTCTTTCTGGTGCAGCGCTCCCTGCAAGGAGCCAATGTCGGCATCAGGCGCTGCTGGCACCGGAGCAGGTCCCGGTTCCGTGCGCGGACCGATCGATCCGCGCAGCTGAATTTCGATTCGGCGGTGCGCTTCTTCCACGCTGACGCAATAAGTGCGTGCGTAGGTCGCCGTTTCGATGAACTCTCCCTTGAAGTTCTCGATGCCGTCGATTTCTTCTGCGGTCAGGTCCGGGCAGGTCTCGGACAAGGGCTTCTCGCCTTGCGCGGCGGCAGGAAGGCTTAGCGCCAGAACGCTGGCGGCGGTCAGAGAACGGATCATTTGGCGCTCTCCACAGGGCTAGGATCGGCGATACGGCCGAAGAAAATCAGTGCCCCGCTGGCCCTGTCGCGAATGGTCAGCAGGAACGGTCGGTTGACGATCATCTGCGGGATCTCGGAATCGATCCGGCGAGATCCGGTGACGACTATCTTCACCGCCGTGACTGCTGCTGCTTCTGTCCCCTTCTCATCCACCCGCAGAATAGTAGCGTGGGCGACATCGTCGATTTTTAACGGGGCGTTCGCCATTCCTGTGAAATCGGCACAGCTTTCGCTAAACGCGCAAGGAATGCCGGCGGCTATCAACGCTGGCTTGACGCTTTTTTCAAACCTCGCCTCGAAGCGGGGCAGGCGGAGTAGGATCGTGGTCTGCTGCTCCGCGCTTAGGTCGAACCGGCCATCACTGCCCTGTTCGGCAATTGAGAATGAGTCCGCCCGCAATCCAACTTCCCACTTACGCAGGATAGTCGAGTTTTTCGGTAGGAAGACTTCCATGACATAGCGGCCATCCCTGCCGTAAGGCAGCGCCACAGCCTGTCCTTCGCGCGTTTCCCGGTATTGCATCGGCGCGATGCGCTCCATCATGTAAATAGTTTTCTTCGAGCCATCCCCGCCGGTAAATTCGCCCGTAGTGCCATCTTCAAACGGCACGCTCCAGTCAGCCTTGAACCACACGGCATTGGTAAGAACCGCGGCGGTCTGTTCATTGAAGTCGCTTAGTTCTACAATTTTCTTGATCCGATCTCGCTTCTGATTTGCCACCCAGCCGTTGATCTGCTGTGCCGATGCATCAGGGTTGCCGCCGAAATCCAGCCTATCTGCGGTTGCCCCGAAGCTGTTGCGGGCTGCGACAAGATAGCTGTCCTTGAACGCCAGCTCGTCCGACAACCACAAGGCGTTTGCGATCGAAAGCGCGACCTTCTTGTCATTAGTATCGGTCAAAAATCTGTCATAATCAGCAATCAGCAATTCCGGCCGCGTCGCACCGCTCCAGCCCAGCAGATCGCGCAATTCGTCCTCGGTTTCGCCCCGTGCGCCCAAGACCGCCAGCCCAAGACCCTCTGTCAGCGACAAAGGCGAGATAAAGAGGTTGTCATTTGGCTCGGCGTTCGCCGCCAACTTTGGATAAACCCGCTCGGCCAGCCGTGCCTGCCCCGCTGTGATGTCATAAGGGAGCGCATGTGTGCTGCCAGTTCCAACCGCTTCATTGTTCGGCATACTGACGCAATTTGCTAGCAGCATGGAGGCTGCCGCAACGCATATCGAAGTCGCTGTGCGCATCATTGTCGAACATCCTCGTAGTCAAAATTGGCGCGACGTTCTTCGGGTGGCGGGGGAGCAAAAACGTTCTGCGCGACAATCAAATGCAACGTTTTGCACGAAGTGCCGCTGACCTCGCGTCTTGCGAGAAGTTCCCCTGAAAAGCCGGCGTGCCGCCCTATGTGGAATGTCGTCTCACCGTCCGTCAGAAATTGCCCATCAAACCTAAAGCTGTCTGGCATGATCACCCCTGTCGCTCCGCCTTCATAATCCCGGACGAGCAGGCACCCGTCAGTATAGTCGAGTATCCCGCCAGCACCTTCCAAGACCGGAACTTCGCCTTCTCTGGCCGGGTAGGTATCGAATTTGAGAGTTGGTGTTTGGGCAGATTGCTCACTCTCTGGCGCGCAGCCAATGACCGCAGCCCAAGTGACCGCGATTAGTGCGACCGGCGCGGTAAACTTCATCAATCCTGCTCCATGAATTGCTGCAGCCAATCGGGTAATGGGCGCAGATACCCTTCGGGCGTGCGACACAGGGCGCCACTTAGGCTGGTGCCTGACGGACAGGTGGAAGGATCAAAGACGGGTGGCGGCGGCACATCGATTATCATGCCGATCGAGATGGGCGGCGATGGCAAATTTTCTGGCCCGCGAGGTATGGCTGCGTTCCGACGCTCGAGCCAAACCACTGCCCGCTCGGCCTGTTCTGGATCAAGCCCATAGCGATCCCGCAACGAGCGCACGGCGATGGCACGGGACGAAACCCGATCCTGCGCATCGCGCGCTGCGGCGCTGGCAAGTCCGCCAACCATAATAACCTTGCCCTTGCCGCAAGCCGCGTGGATCGGCGCCACCAGTTCCGGCGTCGTCACCTCATTGATGGAGCCGGTGAACGTCACCTTCTCTCCAACTCGCGCATAACCAGGCGAAACGCCACTACCGAATGCGAGGTAGTTCTCCGCGTCCACGAACAACGTCGCACCGATCGGGAACAGGACCAGTGCATTGTCGCGACCTGCTGCGCGGAAGCATCCGTCTTGCAGCGTGATGTCAACCCGGCTTTCAATCAGGTTGACGGGGCCTTGCGGGCGGTCTGCGCGCGGAAATATTCGAATATGCGGCGCGGCAATGGGCGGAACGGCATCATCGACGCTGGCCAATTGCGGCAGACTGTCGAGCGGGACGCCTTGGCCGGCACGAAAGCTGAGCACTACCGATTCAGGGATCGTTACGCCCTTTCGTGCCACAAGCGCCCGGAATTCCGGCTCGGAGACATTGATTTCGGCGTTGACCCGGTTTCCTCGACCGGTCCCGGTCGATTGGATTACGCGGTCGTCTTTGAACGTCGTCCACATCCACCTCGCATCAGCCATCAGCTGTTCCATCGACCACTGCACAGTCTTGCCGAAGAAGCGCGGATGCTGTGTATATTTGCGCAGCGTGCCCGGCCCATCGCGCAGAAATTCGAACACCACTGACGGATCGCCATCATTATCGTAATATACCGATACGTAATTACCCGCTTCCGCGCTGCTTAATCTATTTTGCAGTGCGGTTACTTCGTCTGAAACGCTGCTCTGGAAATTTGCGACCATCTGGAAACGTTCGCTAGCCGCGATTTGTTCGGCGGAAGGAGGCTCAGGTTCTCCTGGCGCAACGGGGGTGAACGGTGCCGGCGGAACATTTCCAATAGTTGCGAAACCTTCATCGCTGAATCGCGCGCGAAGCGGCAAGTTTTCGCCTTGCGCAGACACATCACCCTGCGCAGAGGAACAACCTGCTATCACTCCAACAGTCGCTATTACCTCGACCATTTTTCTAACCATGCTTACCATCATCGTTACTGCTTCCTCACATTATGGAGCCGCATTATGTCTTCGGTCGGACATCCGGGCGGAATGGTCAGCGTCCCACGGAACAGAGCCTCACCGCCCATTGCGGGGCGAGCGATGGCAATTAATTGCGGGTCACTCGGACCGGTTTCACATCTACCCAGGATCGACAAGAGCGCGATCGGCAGAGCACGCCAGATCATCCCGAACCCGGCGGCGGCGGATTGATGCGCACCGCAACAGAGCATTCATCGAGCTGCCGTGAGCTACCCCGCAGCCTGCGGTCGGCCCAGACCTGCTCGTTCTCGATCAGGCAATCGTTGGCGCGTTGCATGGCTTCGGCATTGCTCAGCCCCAGCCGCTTTGCATTCTGCTTCACATAGAACCACGCGCCGCCATATCCTGCCGCTTGGTCGAGCGATTTGACCAGCACGACAGGGTGCTGCCCGCAAGCCTCCAGCAAGCCCTCTGGCGGGCTGACCACACCCTGCCGGGCACCTAGCTGCATTCGCGTGCCGACCCGGGCCAGGCGCTTTGGAAAACCGGAATAGCGGGAGCGGAACGCCATATGGCCTTCCCCGTCCCGGTAAACACCGACGCCGAGCGGGAACATCGCCAGCGGATCGTTGTCGCCTTCTTCATCGATGAAAAAGCAGCCATCCCGCAGGACAATCGCATCATAAGTGGCAATGTCAGGCGTGGGTCCGGCCAGCCTGCCTGCGGAGGGAAAGGCGCGGATGTCAGCAGCAACATCTTGCGCAACAGCAGGCATGTCAGGTTCCGCGTAATCGCTGAACGCCAGGGTCAGATTGACGGGAATATCCCATCCCTGCGCCTCGCTTAGCGCCAAAAACTCGGCGCGAGAGATGCTGATTGAAAGCCAGGGCGTATCCATGTTCCCGAAACCGGGGCTGGCCACGTCCGGCCCGATACGGTCTGCCCAGCCCCGCGCGACCGCATCTTGCTCCGTCCGGGCGAAGTCACCCTTCGCCGCCTTGAACAGAGGGGAGGACGTATAACGGCGCAAGCTCGCTTCGGGTGATTTGACGAAATACGTTACGCCCGTAACGGACCCAAGGCCGCCATGCCCGGCGCCGTCCTGCCATTGCCATTCGATACCGCCGAAATTGCCGATCTCACCCTTTTTCAGCCGGCGCAGCATTGGGAGATTGTTATGCTCCAGCTTGTCGGCAAATATCGCACGGCGATCCTGCAAAGTCGGCATGTAGGGTTCAGGACCAAGCCGCTCGATCGGTGCGTAGGGCGGCGCCTCCAGAATGGTGGCGAATTTCTGTTCGACACTTTTTTCGTCGATGTTCGGCGATGCTGAACACTCCAGCAACGCCGCCATGAATATTAAACCATATTTCAACGGCGCAATCCCCATTTGTTACAGGGTATCATTATGTATGTGATTGTGAACCTAGGCTAAACTTATGAGTGGCTTAGCAGCGGGGCAGCCGCCGCAAGGCAACAAAGCGGGCGTAAAACGCCGAAAGCGGAAGATCCGCCTCCAGCCCAAGGCCGGTCATTTCGTCCTTACTTGGATTGAACTCCCGTCCTCACCTGTAATGACAGTTTGCCTAGGCTAGCGCGTTACCTCAAGGCCGTCACAGTCTGCTTCTAATTTGCTCCCTAACATCTTTTCCATCGACGTTCCGTTGCGCGAATACATACACATTCGAATGGTCGTCTTGGCTCGCCCATAGGTCGCCGACCGCCTGTTTTTCCGCTGCGCCGGCAATGAGATGATCACCCTTGTATTCGGTGACGAGAATGCGGCGATCGTTAAGCCGCGCCACGAAGTCGGGATAGGTCCATCCGCCTGATGCCGGCAATCGAAAGGCATTGGGGTGACGGGCGACATTCCGAACCCAGTATTCGACTTCCGGCATTGCGTCGATCAGCTGCGCTGCTTTGAACTCCTCGCCGTCTGCACCATCATCGCCCTTACCGTCGAAGCGCGGAACCCGGTCCGGGCCGAGAAAGTGCTTTTCGAACGTGTATTTCGTTCCGCGGTAGGTTGGCACACCGTCGAACATGCCGTCGAAGAACCGGAAGCTGGACTTGTAACGGTTTTGTGCCGGTGACTTGAGAGTTTAACACTCGCGCAAGGAGACCGACGAGATGAAGAAGCATACAGAAGAGTTCAAGCAAGAGGCCGTGCGCATTGCGCTGACCAGCGGGC